>NZ_JASCXF010000037.1:0-37522 GCF_030062225.1 Sphingomonas sp. 2R-10 | reverse complement strand
AACAGCAAATATGGTGCGACCAGCGACCATTCCTCATCACTGACGTCAGACAGATACGACTTGCGGCAAATGCTCATCCAATAACGGATGAATCAAGCCCGCTTCCAAGTCCATAACAGCCTCTAGAGTTTGATCCATCCATATTGAAACCGGCGTCATCCCAGCGAAGGCTGGGATCTCCCGATAGTAGCGCGCAGCAGGAGCCGATGGAGACCCCAGCCTTCGCTGTGGTGACGTTTCCATACAGATGGGTCAAACTCTGGCGACGTTAGGGAAACGATCCCCCGATCAAGTCCGGGGCGAAGCTACCGCCGGCCGGATTTGCGAAGGCCGATCCGCCCTCGCCCCGACCCGACGTACCGCTTCATTCCCGCCGTTCGTTGGCCACCGCGTGCAACTGCTCGATGATCGCCCGGTTCGCCTGATGCCCGGACAGCTCCAGCGCCAGCGAGGTATAGCCCTCGCGGCGCAGCGCCTGCCGGATATGGTTCACCGAAATGAACTCGCCCGATGCGGCCAGTTCGAGCGCGCGGGCCAGTGCCGGGGTGTCGCGGGTCATGGGGGTGTCGCCTGTCCGCTCAGCCGTTCCGCACCCATGGCGTGCGCACGACCTTGCCGGCGATCACCTTCTTGCCGAACGCCTTGCGCATCGTCTCGGCGGCATCGCCGTTCTTCAGGACCACGTGCGTGCCGCCCGAATGCAGCGTCTCGATCGCGCTGATCGACGCACCGTGCTTGCGGCACAGCGCCTCCACATCGGCCTGCGCGATGCTCACGTTCATCGCCCGCGAAGTCGTCACCGCGGTCGTACCGCCCCGTCGCCAATCATCCTGCATGTCGGTCCAGTCATCATCTGAGCAAACGGACCGCCGGGCCACGCGGGAAGGGTCGACCAGCCGGCGCCGGTAGCAGGACCAGCCGGGTTCGACGGGACCATATCGTATATGGGTTGGCGGCGGGCAGCTTAACAGGTGGTGCCGGAGGTAAATGTTGCACGGGCGGAACGAGCCGGGTCACAGGCGCAGCAACGGTTCCATGCGTCTGTGCAGGATGCGGATGACCGCAACGCCATATTCGGCGGGTTTGAAAAGGAGCACATGCTGTCCGGCCGAACGGCCGACTGTCGTCTTTGGCCCACGGCCCGGCCATGGGCAAAGCCCATGGCGTCGGACGGCCGGTCGGGCGCGCCTCGGGCGGCAAGGGGATAGCCTGCGCTATCCCCTTGCCCGGCGCGCCGCTTCCTGCAGATCGGTATCGATCCGCGCGCCCTTCAACAGCTGCACCGGCGCCTTGCGGTACAGGATGAAGTCGTTGAACGGATCGGTTACGATCTTGGTCGCCCACACGATCCCGGTCATCACGTCGCGCTGGATGAACAACTGGATGACCCGGAACAGCAGCCCCCCGACCGCGAACGCCAGCCACAGCAGCGCGAGGTGCCGCAGGAAGCCGACGAAGCCGACATGCGGTTCGAAGATGCCGAAGAACGTTGGGTCGAGCAGCAGCGGGATCGGCGTCGCCGCCCACAGCCCCATGAAGACGACCTTGCGGAACAGGTTGTACCCGACCTTGATCTCTTCCTTGTGTTCGTGCGTCGCCTGGTTCTGATGGTCGTAGGTCTTGGGCTCGAAGAAGAAATGCCCCGATTGTCGCGCGGTCATCGCCACCAGCCAGCCGAGCAGGCTCGCCACCGCCGGGTCGATCCACACCACGACATAGGCGATCAGGAACGTCGTCGCGCTGACGAAATGCAGCGCCTGGTTGATGATGCTGTGATGGTAATAGCGGTGATCGTCCCACCGCTGTTCCTGCAACGCTTCCTTGAATCCGGGCATCGTTCAAGCCTTTGATGAAAGGGTTTTTTTCAGGCGGTCGCGCCCAGCACGGGCGTCGGATGATTGTCCTCGGCGTCCGCCGCGCGGCGAAAGCATACCAGCGAGAAATGGCCGAGCGGGGGCAGCGGCCGGCGCTCGACCAGTTCCGCCTGCGGGTTGCGCGCCGCCCAGTCGCCATAGATCGACCACGGGAAATCGGTGCGCCAGCCCAGCCGACTGGTGATCGGCATCAGCGCGCGCTCGATCTTCGCGCGCACCCCCGCTTCCGCGCCAAGCCGGGTCGCGATGACGATCATGCCGCCGGGGCGCACCACGCGCAGGAATTCGCTCAACGCCCGGTCGGGATGCGGCACCGCCGACACGACATATTGCGCGACCACCACGTCGAACGACGCGTCGTCGAAATCCAGCGCCTCGGCATCGCCGATCGCGATCCGCTCGACATGGGCGAGGTTCAGCCGCCGCACCCGGTCGCGCGCCTTGTCGAGCATCTGGTCGGCGATATCGATCCCGGTGATCCGGCTTTCGGCACGATAATGCGGCAGCGAGATGCCGGTGCCCACGCCTACCTCGAGGATGCGTCCGCCGACCGTCTCGGCCGCGTCGATCGCCGCGCGGCGACCCCGGCGGAACACCGGGCCGAATACCAGGTCGTAAATGGGTGCCCAGCGATCATAGGCGCTCGCCACGCCGACGCGGTTCAGTTCCTGAGCCAATCCGATGGTTTCCTTGTCCAGCGCCGTGTCGGGCTTGTCTGGCGGACCAAGGTGACGCGGTTCGATGACACCGCAATGTCATGCCCGTGGCGGAAAGGTTTCAGTTTGATGAGGGCGGCCGTCACATCCGCGAAATACTATTGTCGCGCGGGGCGGCTAGGGCGGGAACAGCACCGAGGACGGTATTACGATCCGCAATTCCGGAGGGTAACGATGACGACGGCCTTTTTATCCCGGACCGACCCCGAAACATCCCGCAGCGCGACGATGAAGTCGCTGGCGCGCAAGATTCCGGACTGGATCAACGATCCGCAAAGCTATCAGGCGGAAGGTCCGAAGAAGTCGTATCGCACGGTCTTCATCTCGGACGTCCATCTCGGCACCACCGGATGCAGCGCGCCGCAGCTCGTCGACTTCCTCCATTCGTTCGAATGCGAGACGCTGTACCTCGTCGGCGACATCGTCGACGGGTGGCAGATCCGCCGCGGCTGGTACTGGCCGTCCAGCCACAACGACGTCATCCGCTCGATCCTGAAGTTCGCGCGCCGCGGCACCCGCGTTATCTACATCCCCGGCAACCATGACGAGGCGTTCCGCGACTATGTCGGCCTCGAATTCGGCGGGGTGGAGATGGTCGAGGAGGATATCCACGAAACCGCCGACGGCCGCCGCCTGCTGGTGCTGCACGGCGACAAGTTCGACGGCGTGGTGCTCTATGCCAGATGGCTCGCCTTCCTCGGCGACCATGCCTACACCGCGCTGCTCAAGGCCAACCGCGTGTGGAACTTCGCCCGCCGCAAGCTCGGCCTGCCCTATTGGTCGCTGTCGGCCTATGCCAAGCACCGGGTCAAGAACGCGGTGAACTTCATCGGCCGGTTCGAGGAAACGGTCGCCCATGCCGCCGCCGAACACGGCGTCGACGGCGTGGTGTGCGGCCATATCCACACCGCCGAGATCCGCCGCATCGGGGACATCATGTATTACAACGACGGCGACTGGGTGGAGAGCTGCACCGCGCTGGTCGAGGATCATGCCGGCGCCATGTCGCTGATCGACTGGCGTGCCGAGACGTGGGAACGGGAACTGGCGAAGGCGGCGGGCAGGGCCGACGCCCCCGGCCGGGCGGTCGCCACCGCGTGAGGATCGCGATCGTCAGCGATGCGTGGAGTCCGCAGGTCAACGGCGTCGTCCGCACGCTCCAGACGACGATCGGCCGGTTGCAGCAGCGCGGCCATGTGGTCGAAACCTTCACCCCCGACGGTTTCGCCACCCGACCGTGCCCGGGCTATCCCGAGATCCGCCTGGCGCTGGGCTGCGGTCCCGAACTCGGCCGGCGCATCGCCGCCTTCCGACCCGATGCGATCCACATCGCCACCGAAGGGCCGCTCGGCTGGGCGGCGCGGGCGTGGTGCCGGCGACAGGGCGCGCGCTTCACCACGTCGTTCCACACCAATTTCGCCGATTACCTCGCGATGCGCACGCATCTGCCGGCCGGGCTGTTCTGGCCGTTCCTGCGCCGCTTCCATGCCGCGGCCAGCGGGGTGATGACCGTCACCGCCCGCGTCGCCGCGTCGCTGCGCGACCATGGCATCGGCCACACGAAGCGCTGGTCGCGCGGCGTCGACCTGTCGCTGTTCAGGCCCGACGGCGCACGGCTCGACGTCGCGACGCTCCCGCGCCCGATCCTGCTCCATGTCGGCCGCATCGCGGTGGAAAAGAATATCGAGGCGTTCCTGGCACTCGATACGCCGGGCACCAGGCTGCTGGTCGGAGACGGTCCCGCGCGCGCGGAACTCGAACGCCGCTATCCGCTCGCCCGCTTCGTCGGGCTCAAGCAGGGCGCGGGCCTTGCCGCCGCCTATCGCGCCGCCGACGTGCTGGTCTTTCCCAGCCGCACCGACACCTTCGGGCTGGTGATGATCGAGGCGCTGGCGTGCGGCACGCCGGTCGCGGGCTATCCCGTGCCCGGCCCGCTCGACATCGTCGGCACGGACGGCACCGGCGGCGGCGCGGCGCGGATCGGCGCGGTCGACGACGATCTCGCCGCGGCGGTCGCGCTGGCGCTCACCGCTGATCGCGACGCCTGCGTCCGCGCCGGCGCCGCCTATTGCTGGTCGCATTGCACCGACCAGTTCGTCTGCAACCTCGTCGATGCCGGGCTGGCGCGCGCCGACACCGCCGCCTGAACGCTTTTCGTGGAAATGTGACGCTCCTGCCGCTACCGCTCGGCCCGTACAGGATGGGGAATGGTCGATGGCTGGTGGTTTGGTTGCGCTGCTCGACGATATTGCCGCGATCGCGAAGCTCGCCGCGGCGTCGCTCGACGATGTCAGCGCGGCGGCGGGGCGTGCAGGGGCCAAGGCGGCGGGCGTCGTCATCGACGATGCCGCGGTCACCCCGCGCTACGTCACCGGCCTGTCGCCCGCGCGCGAGCTGCCGATCATCGGCAAGATCGCGCTGGGATCGCTCAAGAACAAGCTGCTGCTCCTGCTGCCCGCTGCGCTGCTGCTGAAGTTCTTCGCGCCATGGGCGATCACCCCGATCCTGATGGCGGGCGGCGCGTTCCTGTGCTTCGAGGGCGCCGAAAAGGTCCTCGCCCCGCTGCTCGGCGGGCACGACGCGGCGGAGACGGTCGCCGGCACCGATCCGGCCGAAATGGAACGCACCCAGGTCAGCGGCGCGATCCGCACCGACCTGATCCTGTCGGCCGAGATCATGATTATCGCGCTCAACGAACTGCCCGCGCTGTCGATCTGGATGCAGGGCATCGCGCTGGCGGTGGTCGGCATCGCGATCACCGTGGGCGTTTACGGCGTCGTCGCGCTGATCGTGAAGATGGACGATATCGGCCTCGCGCTCGCCCGCCGCTCCAGCGCCGTCGCGCAGACGGTCGGCCGCGGGCTGGTGAAGGCGATGCCGGTGGTGCTCAAGGCGCTGGCGCTGATCGGCACCGCGGCGATGCTGTGGGTCGGCGGGCAGATCATCCTGCACGGGATGGAGGAATTCGGCCTCGCCGCCCTGCCGCACCTCGTCCACGACACCGCGCACCATGTGGCGCAGGCAGTGCCCGCGCTGGGCGGCGTCCTCGACTGGCTGGTCAACGCCGCGGCCGCCGCGGTGTTCGGTATCGTGATCGGCGGGATCATCGCCGGCGTACTGCACCTCGTTCCTCGCAGGCATTGAGGGCGGGGGGCTACCGATCCCCCCGTGCCAGCCGCTCCTCGGTCGGGGTGAACGCCGATCCCGGCGACGCTGCGACCGCCACGTCGGTTGCGAAATAGGCGACGCCCGTCCCGCGCCGCAGGTCGACCCACAGCCCCGAGCGCAACCCATAGGCATCGCCGGCATGGCCCAGGCGCATCCGCCCGTCGCCGAACGGGTCGTCGCGACATCCGGCGACCGGCGTCGCAAGGAACGTCACCGCCAGGCCATAGCGGCACAGGAACCCCGCCTGCTTCGCCCCCGTCGTCGCATCGCTGCCGGTGTCGCCGTTGCGCCCGTCCCACGTCCAGAGCGGCGTGGTCAGCACCCCGAACGCCCGCGCCGACAATAGCCGCCCGTTCGGGGTCCGTCCCCGGTTCAGCAGCATCCGCCCGATCGCCGCCAGCCCCCGCGCGGAGATGCGCAGGCCCCCCTGCGGCGAGAATATCGCGCCGTTCGTGCCCGCGCGCCACCGCGACAGGTCGCACGACCCGTCGCGCGCCGGCTCGACCGGGCAGGGCGGGGCCAGCCCGCGATGGTCGTCTTTGGTCGGCCTGCCCGCGCGATACTGCACCACCGCCCGCGCCGCGAACGCTGGCGAACAGCTCGCCCAATTGTAGCACGCCTCGATGCCGAGTGGTGCGAACACCAGCCGCTGCATCGCCCGGTCGAACCGCTCGCCGGTCGTCCGCTCGATCACGCTGGCGACCACGGGGAAGTTCAGATTGGCATAGGCGAACCACGTGCCCGGCGCATGGCCCGCATCCCATGCCTTCGCATCGGCCAGCACCGGCGCCAGTTCGCCATCCAGCGGCAGGACGTAATCGACCCCGTCGACGATTCCCGCCCGGTGCGACAACAGCATGCGCAGCGTGATCGGCACAGCGGGATAGCGCGGATGCCGCAGCCGCCAGCCCAGCCGGTCCGACACGTCGGCGTCGAGGTCGATCTGCCCCGCATCGGCCAGCCGCAGCACCGCGATCGCCGTCACCAGCTTGGAGATCGATGCGACGCGCACCGGATCGTCGGCGGTGACGGGGCGGTCGGCGGCGATATCGGCAAGGCCGGTCGCCACGACCGAGGTTTCGCCGCGCCGGTCGAACGCGACCCGCACCTCGGCGACCGGTTGGGTGGCGGCGGTGGCGAGGAGGGCGGCGATCATGGGCATGGGGTTCGCTCCAGTTCCACTCTACCTGCAACTACCCTCTCCCCCGTTCGGTTCGAGCAGCTTTGAGCTTGTCGAGAAGAGGGTCGCTTGGGGCGCCCCCTTCTCGACTATGGTTCTCGACAGGCTCCAAGCAAACGGGTGCAGGTGACGGAGGTCAGAACTTCACATCCGCCTGCACCGTGAACGCCCGCCCGCGCGGATCGGCGACGCGCGGTTCCCATGCGCCGCCGGACCCGGTGTTCGAATCATAGGTGATCGCGAACGGCGGATCGACGTCGAACAGGTTCTTCACCCCCAGCGTGAGCCGCGTCGCGCTGTTGCCGAGGTTCAGGAAGCTGACCGCGAGGTTGTAGGTCACATAGGGCTTCACATATGCGTTGAACCCCGGCCGCGTCACCGTCCCCGCCGCGATGCCGGGCAGCGCCTGGTTCCGGTATCCGTCGCGATACAGCTGGGTCAGCGCGACCGTCACCTGTTCGTTGGTATAGCTCACGAACGCATTGTGCTTCCACTTCAGGCTCAGGTCGCCGGCAAAGCTGAACACGCCGATCAGGCTCCGCCCATAGGGCGAATTCTCGGTCAGCTTCTCGCGCCGCTTGAGCATGTACGTACCGTCGATCCCGGCAAGGAAGCTGCCGCCCAGCCCGTCCACGCCACCACGCGCGGTAAGTTCGAGGCCCTGCGTCCGCCGGGCGCCGGCATTGATCCAGCGCCGGTCGATGATCGTTAGTTCGTTGGTCACCGGGTCGCGCCGGAACCGGTCGGCGAACAGCGCGGCATTGTCGATCAGCTCGCGCTCGGTCAGCAGCTGGATCGTGTCGTCGACGTTGATCGCCCAGAAATCGACCGAGGCGCTGAATTTCGGCGCGGGCTGGAACACCACGCCGGCGCTGAACATCCGCGCGCTTTCCGGTCCCAGATCGGGGTTGCCGCCGGTGTAGATGTTGGGCTGCACCGCGGTACATGCCGGGTTGGTGGTATTGGGCACGCCGCCGGGGCAGCGCACCGGGTCGGCAAGGTCGCGCCCGGCATAGGGCGAATCGGTCAGCCCGTTGAAGATCTGGTTGAAGGTCGGCACGCGGAACCCGGTGCTGAACGACCCGCGGAACATCAGCGGTTCCCACGGACGATACTTTACCGACACCTTGGGATTGGTGCTGGTGCCGAAATCGCCATAATCGTCGACGCGCAGCGCGCCGGTCAGCTCGAACCCGCGGAACAGCGGCAGCAGGATTTCGGTATAGGCCGCCTTCACCTGACGGTTGCGCCGGCGCAGCGCGTTCACATTGTCGAACGCGGCGAGGAAGATCACCGGCGCCGCCGCAGCGGCGGCCTCGGACCCGTTGAAGCTGTAGGTTTCGCTGCGGAAATCGACACCGGCGGCCAGCTGCGCCTTGCCGCCGGGCAGGCGGAACAGCGGGCCGGCGATCGAGTAATCGATCTGCTTCACCTCGTACCGCCCGCCATACAGCGTCGACCCTTCGGCCGACACCGATGCCAGCGCCGCCAGTGCCGCATCGGTCTGGTTGACGGTGAAGGGGTTCAGGATGCCGCTGTTCAGCAGCCCGGCGAGCCCCGGGCCGGCGGCGCCCGGCGCGGTCGGGGCGCTCGGGTCATAGGCGCCGTTGTTCAGCGTACCGCGATAGTAATAGCCGCTGCCGAGCAGCGAGCTGGATTCGCTGCGCGCGTACGACCCGCCGGCACGATAGTCCCAGTCGGTCCAGAGCGGCCCTTCGGCGGCCAGCGTGACGCGCAGCGTCTTCGTATCGGTGGCATATTCGCGCGGGCCGCAGGCGAGGCAGCGCCAGCGGAACGCGATCGGCTTGCCGTAATTGGCGCTGACCGCCGGGAAGGTCGCGGCGATAGCGTTATACACCGCGTTATAGGTCGGTGCGGTCAGGCCGTTGAGGGGATAGGCGACCTGCAGGTTGGTGGTGTTGCCCGACACCTGCGCATTGGAGAACAGCTTTGCCGAACTGGCGTTCGAGCCGGTAACCTCCAGCGAGATCTGGTGGTCGTCCGCCACCCGCGCGACGGCGCGGGCAAGGTAGGTCAGCGTCCTGATCGGCTGCTGGATCACTGCCGCGCGGCCGGTATCCCATGCGCAGGCATAGCGTGCCGACGGGTTGTTCCACAGCGCATCGTCATACGCCATGCCGCCGTCCATCGATTCGCATCCGGCACCGCCGGGCAGGTCGAGCGGGTTGATCCCGCCATTCGCCGCCACCGTGGTACCGGGGATGGTCAGGCCGCCCAGCACCTGCGCGGTGGCCGTGCCGCCCAGCAGCGTGCCGTTCGGAAAGAACAGCGCGGAGCGGTTGAGCGGAAAGGCGGTGGCGATCGGCGTGCCACGGGTGTCGACCGACAGGCCGCGGTCGGGCTGATTGCCGTTCACGAAATCGCGATCCGACCCGCGCAGGATGTTGTTCCAGCGATAGGCGATCGCGCCCATCACGTTGAACCCCTGATCGTCGAGGTCGCCATAGCCGGCGATCGCCGACACGCGATAGATGTTGCCGTCGCCCTGTTCGGTGACGTCGGTCGCGCCCATTGCGCCCACGCCCTGATAATCGGTGCGGGTGATGAAGTTGATGACGCCGCCGATCGCATCGGTGCCGTAGATCGCCGAGGCGCCGTCCTTGAGCACCTCGACCCGTTCGATCGCCGCGAACGGGATCTGGTTCACGTCGACCGCCGCGCCCGACAGGCCGTGCGCCGCGACGCGGCGGCTGTTGAGCAGCACCAGCGTCGCCGCCGATCCCTGCCCGCGCAGGTTGGCCGCCGACAGCCCGTTGGTGCCGCGCTGCGCCCCCGTGGTGACGTCGGCGTTGGAGGCGAGGTTGTCGGCCCCGGTCCCGTTGCTGGTCAGCAGGCTGATGAGCTGTTCGGGGCTGGCGATGGCGTTGCGTTCCAGCTCGGCGTTGCTGATGATCTGCAACGGCAACGAACTGTTGTTCGGATCGCGCTTGATCCGCGATCCCGTCACCAGGATTTCGCCGTCCTCGGCCTTCGACGCCGACGTGGTCTGTACCGCGACGCCGGTCGGGGTCGCTGCCTCCTGCGTCGTCACGCCCTCGCTGACCGTCTGCGCGCCGGCGGTGCCCGCCATCACCGCGGCGAGCAGCGAGCCGCCCATCAGCATCATCGCCCTGCCTGCCCGCATGTCGTCGCCCCCATGTCCGCGCCGCCCCCCGGCGGCTGTCGGCAACAGTAAGCAACAAAAGCGTCATCGAGCGGAAGGGGCGGGCGGGGCGCTTTTCGCCGGGACCGTAGCGTTACGGTAACAGTCACCCAAATTTCATGGCAATGCCATAGCTTGCGGCTATAGCGCGGCGGCCACCGCCAGCAGCGCGGCATCCATCGCCGGGGTCGCCGGACTGCCGTCGGGATGGTCGTTGGCATAGATCGCAAAGGTCAGCGTCTGCCCGCTTGCCGCGGTCATCGTGCCGGCCAGCGCGGATGCGCCGCTCAGGCTGCCGGTCTTGGCGTGCAGCCTGCCCGCCAGCGGGGTGTCGCGGAACCGGCGGGCCAGCGTCCCGTCGACCCCGCCGACCGGCAGCGTAGCGACCCACCGCGCGCCCCAGGGTTGCGCCTGTGCCCAGCGCAGCAGCGTCACCATCGCCCGCGGACTCACCCGGTTATAGGTCGACATGCCCGACCCGTCGGACAGGCTCCACGCGGTGCGCGGCACGCCCGCCGCCTGCATCACGCCCGCCACCTGTTGCAGCCCGTCGGCGATCGATCCGGTGCCGCGCACGCGCCCGATACGGCGCAGCAGCAGTTCGGCGTGCAGGTTCTGGCTGGTCTTGTTGGTGGTCGCGACGTCCTCGACCAGCGGTCCGGGCCGAAGCTGCGCCAACATCGGCGGCGGCGTGCCACCTTCCACGACGCCGCCATCCTCCGCCGCCCGATAGGGACGGTGACGGACCCCCACGGTTCCGGTCACCCGGACGCCCTTCGTCCGCAACACCTTCGCCAACGTCCACGCCGCGAAATGCGCCGCATCCTCCACCCCGACCCGCACTGTCGTCGCCCCGCCCGGCTTCACCGTCCCCGACAGCCGCAACAGGTCGCTGCCCGGCATCCGGTCGAAGCCGACGTCGCTGGCCGCACCCACCCGCACCCGGTTGTCGATCCGGTAGTAATCCGAACCGCTGACGACCGCCCGGCCGCCCTCGGCAGTCACCGTCAGCGCCACTTCGTTGTCGTCCAGCGTCAGCGCGGACGTGGCGGTGCCATAGCGCCCGGCCATGTTGTTCCACCCCATGCCCGGCGACCAGCGCTGGTCGGGAAAGCGGCTGTCGTCGCCGATCACGTCGCCCACCACCCGCGTCCGCGCCGCGACCGCATCGGCCAGCGTCGACAGGCAATCGACCCGGCAATCGGCGGCGCTCGACAGCCGCGCGTCGCCCGCCCCCACCAGCACCACGTCGTTCCCCTCGATCCGCACGCCCGTCCCGGCATCGTCCGGCCCATCGA
Organism: Sphingomonas sp. 2R-10; assembly: GCF_030062225.1. NCBI lineage: Bacteria > Pseudomonadati > Pseudomonadota > Alphaproteobacteria > Sphingomonadales > Sphingomonadaceae > Sphingomonas > Sphingomonas sp. 2R-10. Next base: position 26,123 of record NZ_JASCXF010000037.1, on the reverse strand, counting down.
CCGGCAGCGTGGCAAAGGCCGCCAGCGTCGTGAAGATCTTGGTATTGGACGCAGGGACGTAGCGGCCGTCAGGGTCGATCGCCACCCGTTCGACCCCCGCAGCGTCGCTGACCACCAGCCCGAAACGCGTGCCCGGCGGCGCCTTCGCCAACGCCGCGCGGACCGTCGCCTCGATGCCCGGGTCGGGCGCGGCCGCCGTCAACATCATCCCCGCCACGCCGATGAAGATCGTCGATATCCTGTGCATGGGCTGCATCCTAGAGCGCGCCGAACGCCGCGCAACCGGTTGGACCGGCACGGTATAGCCGATACACATGGACCCATGCTCCATCGTCTCCTGCTCGCGCTGATGCCCCTGCTGCTGGTCGCGGCCGACCGGCCGACGCCGCCGGGCGACGCGCTGCTGATCCGCGGCGCGCGGGTGTTCGACGGCACCGGCGCGGCGGCGGTGGCGGGCGACGTGCTGGTCGAGGGGGGAAGGATCACGGCGATGGGCCGGCACCTGTCGCGGACGCGCGGTGCGCGAGTGGTCGATGCGCGCGGGCTGACGCTGCTGCCCGGACTGCACGACCTGCACACCCATCTGCGCGCGTCGGGCTATGGCAGTCCCGACGATTTGGGCAAGGCATGGGCCGCGCACCTCGCCAACGGCATCACCAGCGCGAATGATTTTTCGGTGTCGGGCGAGATGCTGGGTCCGATCCGCGCCATCGCCGCCGACGGCACGACCGCGACACCGCGGCTGAACCTCGCCATCCGGCTGGGCGTGCCGGGGGGCCACGGCACCGAATATGGCTGGGGCAGTTCGTTCACGCTGACCGCGACGACGCCGCGTGCGGCGCATGTCGCGATGCGGACCGCGCTGGCGTATCGGCCCGACGTCATCAAGGTGTTCGCCGATGGCTGGCGCTATGGCCGCTCGCCCGACCTCGCCAGCATGAACGTGCCCACGCTGGCGGCGATCGTCGAAGATGCCCATGCCGCCGGCCTGCCGGTCATCACCCACACGGTGACGCTGGCCGGCGCGAAGATCGCCGCCGCCGCCGGGGTCGATGCGCTGGGCCACGGCATCGGCGACGCGCCGGTCGATGCCGAACTGATCGCGCTGATGCGGGCGAGGAACGTCGCCTATGTGCCCACCCTGGTGGTGTACGAGCCGCAGCAGGACCGGACGTTCCTGCCGCGCGAATGGCAGCAGCTGGCGGCCCCCGAACGCGCGGGCGAGGCGGCGCGGATGGCGCGGCCGGTCGAGGCGATCCCCGACCTCGAATCGAAACGCTGGGCGATCCTGCGGGCCAATGTCCGCGCGCTGCACGCCGCGGGCATCCGCATCGGCGTCGGCACCGATGCCGGGATCGGCGGCGTCTATCACGGGTCGAGCGCGGTGCGCGAGACGCGGCTGCTCGCCCGGCTGGGGCTGACGCCGGCGCAGGCGCTGGTCGCGGCGACCGGCGGGGCGGCGGATATCCTGCGTCAGCGCGACCATGGCCGGATCGCGATCGGCCAGCGTGCCGACCTGATCCTCGTCGGCGGGCGGCCCGATGTGGCGATCGACGACCTGCACGACGTGCGCCGGGTGTTCGTCGGCGGGCGCGAGATGCCGCTGGCGGCGCTGCGCCGACGGATCGACGATCCCGCGCCGACGACGATGCCGGTTCACGCGATGCTGGGGCCGATCGATACCGGCGTGCGCGGCGACGGGCGCACCGACCTCGACACGCTGCCGGTCGAGAGTACCGAACCGGGGACCGATCACAGCCGGCTCGACATCGTCCGTCCCGATGCGCCGCACGACCCGCGGCTGTTCGCCGTCGCACGATTGGGCGCGGCGGACCGACCGTTCGCCGCGCTGGTGCTGCCGCTGACGAAGGGGGCGATCGCCCTTGCCGATGCGCGCGGCTTCACCGGCCTCGCGTTCGAGGCGCGCGGGGCGGGACGCTATGTCGTGGCATTCGACGTCCATGGCGCACGATCACGCTTCCGCGCGCCGTTCGAGGCGAGCGGGGAACGGCGCGAGATCCGGCTGCCGTTCAGCGCCTTTGCCGATGGCGACACGCCGCTCGACCTCGCCCGGCTGCGCAGCGTCAGTATGCGGTTGAGCGGCGAGCCCGGCGGGCGGGCGTGGCTCGAACTGGCGAAGGTCCGCTTCTACCGCTGAACGCTGCGCGCGGCGGCCAACGCGAACGCCAGCACGACCGCGAACGACAGGCAGGGGACCAGCATCGCCATCTGGATCGACACCGGCCCGTGGCTGAGCCACCCCATCGCCGGCGGGAACACCGCCCCGCCGATCACCGCCATGACGATCAGCGGCGCGCCCAGCGGCGCGCGGGTGCCCAAGTCGCGGACGCCGAGCGAGAAGATGGTCGGAAACATGATCGACATGAAGAAGCCGGTCAGCAGCAACGCCCCGATCGCCACCATGCCGCTGCCCAGCGCGGCGACCAGCATCAGCGCGATGTTGGCGACCGCGAAACCGGCCAGCAGGCGGGTGGCGGCGATGCGGTGCATCAGCGCCGTGCCGACGAGGCGGCCGACCAGGAACAGCGCGAGGCTGATCGACAGCAGATACGCCGCCTCCCGCTCGGGCGTGGCGGGGCTGAGCGTCTTCACGAAGTCGACGAAGAAGCTCCACACCCCGACCTGTGCGCCGACATAGAAGAATTGTGCAACCACCGCCCAGCGCAGCAGCCGGACGCCGAGGACCGAGCGCAGCCCGCCCAGCGTATCGCCGCCGGTTTCGCGCGGCACTTCGGGCAGGCGGACGACGGCGATGGCGAGCGCGATCAGCACCACGATGCCGGCCAGCACCAGATAGGGCAGCTGCACCATCTGCGCCTCGGTCGCGCGATAGGCGTCGAGCGCGGCGGGGGCCATGGCGTCGAGCGCCGCGCGATCGTGCTCGACGCCGGAGAAGATGAACCTCGCGCCGATCACCGGGGCGATCGCGCCGCCAAGGCCGTTGAACGCCTGCGCGAGGTTCAGTCGCTGTTCGGCGCGGGCGGGATCGCCGAACGCGACGATATAGGGGTTGGCGGCGGTTTCGAGGAACGCCGCGCCCGATGCCAGGACGAACAGCGCGCCGAGGAACGCGGCATATTCGCGCACTTCGGCTGCCGGATAGAAGAGCAGCGCGCCGACCGCGTAGAAGCCGAGGCCCGCGAGGATGCCGGCGCGGTAGCCGAAGCGGCGCAGCACCAGCCCCGCCGGCAGCGCCATGACGAAATAGCCGATATAGAAGACGAACTGGATGAACCCGGCCTGCGCTCGGTTGAGGTCGAGCGCCTTCTGAAACTGGCGGATCAGGATGTCGTTGAAGTTGTTGGCGACCGCCCAGAGGAAGAACAGGCTGACCACCACCGCGAAGCCGGTGGCGTAGCCCGGCGTGATGAAGCGGCGCGCGGCGGCGACGGGCGCGGAGCCCTGCGGGGTGGCGGGCGGCATCATGGGTGGTCGCTCAGGCGAAAGATCGGGGCCATCGGCGTCCAGCGGCTGCCGTCGGGCGCGGCGGGCAGCGCGCGCTGGAAGGTGCCCATCCGCGCCTCCCATTCGGCGACCTGCGGGTCGGCGGCGTCGGCATCGGCCTTTGCCGCCGGGTCGAAGCCGGGCGTGACCGCCATCGTCATCACCAGCCGGGTGCCGGTGCGGAAGATTTCCATTTCCGTGACTCCCGAGGCGCGGATCGCGGCCACCACCGGGGCGGGGACGTTGCCGGGGACGTGCCAGCGTTCATATTCGGCGATCGCCGCCGCGTCGTCGATCAGGTCGAGGGTCAGGACGCGGATCATGCGTTCGACCAGCCACCGTCGATCACATGGACCGCGCCGGTGGTGTACGAGGATGCATCGGAGGCGAGGTACAGCGCCAGCTCGGCGATCTCCTCCGCCCGGCCGAGGCGACTCATCGGCTGGCGCGCGGTGAAGGCGGCGCGGGCGGCATCGGCATCGCCGGTCGCGGCCATGCGGTCCTCCAGCGAGGGCGACTGCACGGTGCCGGGGCAGATCGCGTTGCAACGTATGCCCTGTCCGACAAAATCGAGCGCGACCGACTTGGTCAGGCCGATCACCGCCGCCTTGGACGCGGTATAGACGAAGCGGTTGGGGACCGCGATCACATGGCTGGCGACCGACGACATGTTGACGATCGACCCGCCGCCCGCGTCAATCATCGCCGGCAGCAGCGCGCGGATCAGGCGATATTGCGCGCGGACGTTCAGGTCGAAGCTGAAGTCCCAGTCGGCTTCCCCCGTCGTCAGGATCGTGCCGGCATGGACATAGCCCGCGCAGTTGAACAGCACGTCGACCGCCCCGATCCGCGCCGCGAAATCGGTGATCGCCCGCGGATCGAGCAGATCGACGACATGCGGCTCGCAGCCCGTCAGCGTGGCGAGCGCGTCGGCGTTGATGTCGAGCGCGAGGACGCGCGCCCCTTCGCGGGCGAACAGTTCGGCGGCGGCGCGGCCGATGCCTTGGGCCGCGGCGGTGACGATGGCGGTTTTACCGGACAGGCGGATCATGCGGTCTCCGTGAGAACAGGGGCGTCGGCGCGGATCAGGCCGGCGTCGATCAGATCGTGCCACAGCGCGTGGGGAATGGGCAGCGTGGCGAGCGTCACCGCCTGCGCCACTTCGGACGCATCGGCCATGCCGGGGATCACCGCCGACACCGCCGGGTGCGCCATGGGGAATTGCAGCGCCGCCGCCGCCATCGGCACGCCGTGGCGGGCACATAGCGCGGCGATCGCATCGACCCGCCGCGCGATGTCGGCCGGCGGCGTTTCGTAATTATAGCGCGCGTCCGGTCCGGTGCCGGAGGCGAGGATGCCCGAATTATACGGTCCGCCGACGATCACCGCGACCCCCAGCGCGGCACAGCGCGGCAGCAGCGTGTCGAGCGCCGCCTGTTCGAGCAGCGTATAGCGTCCGGCCAGCAGGATCGTGTCGAGTTCGACTTGGGTAAGCAGTTCCTCGCACACCGCGATCTCGTTGACGCCGATGCCGATCGCCCCGACCGCGCCGGCGTCGCGCAGTTCGCGCATCGCCGGATAGCCGCCGTCGAGGAAGGTCGCCATCTGCGCCCGGTGGTCGGCGCCGTGCGTCATCACGCCCAGGTCATGGGCGAGCAGCAGGTCGATCCGGTCGCGGCGCAGCCGACCGCGGCTGGCGTCGAACGACCGGAGAATGCCGTCGCGCGAATAGTCGAACGTGCTCTCGACCGGTTCGGGCGACACGAACCCCTGTCGCTCGACGGCAAGGTCGCGGTCGGGAACCGGGCGCAGGACGCGGCCGACCTTGGTCGAGACGATCGCGCTGCCGCCGGGATCGAGATCGGCCAGCGCATCGCCCAGCCGCCGTTCGGACAGGCCGAAGCCGTAATGCGGGGCGGTGTCGAAGCGGCGGATGCCCCGTTCCCATGCGGCGTCGATCGTCGCGCGGGCGGCATCATCGCCGACCGGCCGATACAGATTCCCGATCGCGGCCCCGCCAAAACCCAGTTCGGCGGGTGCCTGCCTATGCGTCATCGCCTATCCTCTCCCGGCGACTATTCGCGAAGAAATTTCACCTGTCAAAACCAAATTCGTCAATAGACGACGACCGAGCGAATACTCTCTCCGGCGTGCATCAGGTCGAACCCCTTGTTGATCTCCTCGAGGCTCAGCACATGGGTAATCATCGGGTCGATCTCGATCTTGCCGTTCATGTACCAGTCGACGATCTTCGGCACGTCCGTCCGCCCCTTCGCGCCGCCGAACGCGGTGCCGCGCCAGTTGCGCCCGGTGACGAGCTGGAACGGGCGGGTGGCGATCTCCTTGCCCGCTTCGGCGACGCCGATGATGATGCTGGTGCCCCAGCCGCGATGGCATGCCTCCAGCGCCTGTCGCATGACGTCGGTGTTGCCGGTGCAGTCGAACGTGTAGTCGGCGCCGCCATCGGTCAGCGCGACGAGATGCTGGACGAGGTCGCCGGCCACGTCCTTCGGGTTGACGAAGTGGGTCATGCCGAAGCGGCGGCCCCATTCCTCGCGATCGGGATTGACGTCGACGCCGACGATCATGTTCGCCCCGGCCATCCGCGCACCCTGCAGCACGTTCAGGCCGATGCCGCCCAGGCCGAACACGATGATGTTGTCGCCGACCTGCACTTTGGCGGTGTTGACCACCGCGCCGACCCCGGTGGTGACGCCGCAGCCGACATAGCAGCTGGTCCGGAACGGCGCGTCCTCACGGATCTTCGCGACGGCGATCTCGGGCAGGACGGTGAAGTTCGAGAAGGTCGAGCAGCCCATATAATGGAAAATCGGCTGGCCCTTATGGCTGAAGCGCGTGGTGCCGTCGGGCATCAGCCCCTTGCCCTGCGTCGCCCGGATCGCGGTACACAGGTTGGTCTTGCCCGACAGGCACGACTTACACTGGCGGCATTCGGGGGTGTAGAGCGGGATGACGTGGTCGCCTACGCGCACGCTGGTCACGCCCGCACCGACTTCGCGGACGATGCCGGCGCCTTCATGGCCGAGGACCGAGGGGAATAGCCCCTCGCTGTCGAGGCCGTCGAGCGTATAGGCGTCGGTATGGCAGATGCCGGTCGCCATGATCTCGATCAGGACTTCGCCCGGCTTGGGGCCTTCGAGGTCGAGTTCGACGATTTCGAGCGGGCGCTTCGCTTCGAATGCGACGGCGGCACGGGTCTTCATGAGGGCATCTCCTTGATCGCGCCGGAGTAGCGGCGGCATGGCGGGCTCGGCAAGGGGCGTGCGATGGGCTAACAGGCGTGGCCATGTCGTCGCGTATCTTTCTGTTCGCCCTGCTGCTGGTCCTGACGGGATGTGCCGGGGGGAATTATCGCCCGGTCAGCGACGATGCGGTCAGGATCGGCGCGCCGTACCGGGTGCGCGGCGTGACCTATACGCCGGCCAGCGACCCCCGCTACGACATGCTGGGGCTGGCCAGTTGGTACGGCAGCGAATCGGGGCGGCGGACCGCCAATGGCGAACGCTTCCGGCCCGGCTGGGTCACCGCGGCCCACACCACGCTGCCGCTGCCGAGCTATGTCGAGGTGACCGCACTCGACACCGGGCGGCGCATTCTGGTGCGGGTCAACGATCGCGGGCCGTTCACCGGACGGGGCCGCATCCTCGACCTGTCGCAGGGGGCGGCGGAGGCGCTGGGTGCGCGCGGGCGCGGTGTGGTGCCGGTGCGCGTGCGGGTGGTGTCGCCCGGCGAGCGCGACCGGGCGCGGTTGCGCAAGGGCAGGGCGGCGCGCGAATTGCCGCCGGTCGACGAACGGACGCGGGCCAATTTGCGGGCGCAATTGCGCGCCAACGGGCTGTAGCAAGGGGTCAAAGTTCACGAAGTTCACACTAGTGGCGACGTTGCGTACGACGACCCGTGTGGCCGCAGCCTCGCCCAAAGTTCACGAAGTTCACACTCGTGACGATCGCGCGCACGACGACCATTGCCGGTGGGGCCATTGCGAGGAGGGATTTCGCCATGTCAAAGAGCGGGCGGACGGAGCGGACCGCGTCGGCGATCGTGGCGAACGGGTATGCTGTAGGAAAGCGGTTTATCTGGCCGCTGCCTTGGGTTGCATCTCCGCCAGGCGCTGGTCCTGTACCGCCAGCACCGGCACGCCGAGCGCGGTGCGCAGGGCGTCGGGGATGAGCACGCGATCATAGGGCTCGCGCGTCAGTTCCCGGTTCTCCGGTGCCCGCCACTGGGTGCCGTAGATCTGCTTCTGCCCGATGGCTTGCAGATACCGGTCGAGCGTCGCGGCGGCGATCCAGCTGGCGTCCTTCTTGCCCCGCGCCGTTGCGGCGACGGCCAGCGTATGGGCGAGCAGATAATCCTCGGGCTTTTCGCCGTGCTGGAAAACGAACGCGGCGGCATAATAATCCTCCGCCGTGGCGAGCTTGCCCTGGTCGAGCAGGGCGCGGGTGCGTTCGCGGCGGGCGGTGTCGTCGGCCCACATCTTGCGGACGAACGTCATGTCCTTGAACCATTCGGGTTTGACGTTCTCGCGGATCGCCTGATCCTCGGCGAACATCTTTGCCATTTCGGGATTGTCGGAAAGCGGGGCGGGCGGTTTCGGCTGCGCCGTAACGGGCGACGCCGCGAGCAACAGGGCGGACAGGGCGATCGTCAGGTGGCGCATGGGACCTCACCGGCTGGGAGGTGGCACCGTGTCGCAGGATCAGGCGCGGGTAAAGTGGATACGAAAAGGGCGGCCTCCTTGCGGGGCCGCCCTTTCGTTTCTGCCAGCGCCATGGGCAAAGCCCATGGCGTCGGTCGGGGCCTTGGCCCCGCCGGCCGCTCGCGCCGAGGATGCGCCTCGGTCCAGCTTTGCTGGACCATGGCTCGGCGCGAGATCAGCGCGAGTAGAATTCCACGACCAGGTTCGGTTCCATCTTCACCGGATAGGGCACTTCGTCCAGCGTCGGGACGCGGGTGAAGGTGACCTTGGTGCCTTCGGCGCCGATATATTCCGGCACGTCGCGCTCGGCGAGGGTCTGTGCTTCCAGGACCAGCGCCATTTCCTGCGCCTTGCTGCCCAGCGAAATCTCGTCGCCGACATAGCAGCGACGCGACGCGATGTTGCACTTCACGCCGTTGACGCGGACATGGCCGTGGCTGACCAGCTGGCGCGCGGCGAACACGGTCGGCGCGAACTTGGCGCGGTACACGATCATGTCGAGGCGCTGTTCGAGCAGGCCGATCAGGTTCTGGCCGGTATCGCCCTTCATGCGCGACGCTTCTTCGTAGGTGCGCTTGAACTGCTTCTCGGTGACGTCGCCGTAATAGCCCTTCAGCTTCTGCTTCGCGCGCAGTTGGATGCCGAAGTCCGACATCTTGCCCTTGCGGCGCTGACCGTGCTGGCCGGGGCCGTATTCACGCTTGTTGACCGGGCTCTTGGGGCGACCCCAGATATTCTCGCCAAGGCGGCGATCGAGCTTGTACTTGGCGCTGGAGCGCTTCGACATGGGTATTTCCAATGCAATTGCAGTAACGTTTGACCATCCGGACGGACGATCGCGGCTCCCGGTCTTCGCCTCCGACCTTTCGGCCAGGGCCACCGCTTCACCGGGAATGCGGGGCCGAATTGCGAAGCGGCGCGGTTAGCCGGGTGCGCCCGCGGAGTCAAGCTGGACAAGGGCGGGCGCAGGCGGCACAGGCGGCGGCCATGACGATCCTGCCCGGCCCCGACTGCACCACCATGACCGAAGTCCGCGCCGGCGTGGACCAGGTCGACCGCGAACTGGTGGCGCTGCTGGCGCGCCGGTTCGCCTATATGGATGCCGCCGCGCGGATCAAGCCGGGGCGCGAGGCGGTGCGCGACGAGGCGCGCAAGGCCGAGGTGATCGCCAATGCACGGGCGGCGGCGGTGGCGGCCGGGGTGCCCGAGGGGGTGGTGGCAGAGTTGTGGGAGCGGCTGGTCGAGGCGTCGATCGGGTACGAGCTGGCGCGGTTCGACGCTACGCGGGGGTGACGCAGGATCAGCGCGGCGGCTCCGACGCCTGCATCGACGCGCGCGCTTCGGCATCGACATCATCCTGATCCAGCCGCTGCTGGAGACGGGCCGTTTCCGTATTCCATTGCTCCGCGGTCTTGCAGATCTTCGGCCGGGTGACGCGCGTGCCGAGATCGGGGGCTTCGCGACAAATCTTGCGGGGCGGTTTCGGCTTCGGGGTCGGTACGGCCGAGGGAGTCTGAAGGGCGGCGACGACGGACAGGACGGTGAACACCTCCGATAGGATCGGATACGATGTTATCTTCGCCGCTTCGCGCCGTCCAGCGCCGACAGCACGCCGCGCATCGTCCGCACCTCCTGCGACGTCCAGCCGGCCTTGGTCAGCAGCGTGCGCAGCGTCCGCCGCGACGTCGCGGCGCGTTCGGGCGGGAAGAAGAAGCGCGCCGCCTCCAGCATGTCGTCCAACTGGCCGATCATGCCCTCCAGTTCCTCGTGCGGGGCCGGCTGGCCGAGGTCGACGACCGGCGGGCTGGCAAGGCCTTCGCCCTTCGACCATTCATAGGCGACGAGGATGACTGCCTGCGCAAGGTTGAGCGACCCGAACTCGGGGTTGATCGGCACGGTCAGGATCGTGCGGGCGAGCGCCACGTCGTCGGTTTCGAGGCCCGAGCGTTCCGGGCCGAACAGGATCGCCGAGCGGCCGGGTTCGGCGCGGATCGCCTGCGCAGCGGCTTCGGGGGTGACGACCGGCTTGGTGATGCCGCGCTTGCGGACGGTGGTCGCATAGACGTGCGCGCAGTCAGCGACCGCCTCCGCCACGGTGTCGTAGACGGTTGCATCGCGCAACACCTGGTCGGCGCCGCTGGCGGCCGGGCCGGCTTCCGGATTGGGCCAGCCGTCGCGCGGGGCGACGAGGCGCATTTCGACCAGGCCGAAGTTCAGCATGGCGCGGGCGGCCTTGCCGATATTCTGGCCCAGTTGCGGGCGGACGAGGACGATGACGGGTGGTTTGGCCGCTATTGTTTCCTCCCCACCGTTTGTCCTGAGTAGAGGCTGAGCCTGTCGAAGACTCGTATCGAAGGACTTGCGGGCAAGCGCGCTGACCGTTGCCCAATCGGCACCGATCAGCGCCTTCTTCTTCGCGCGCGACCAGCCTTTCAGACGGGTTTCGGCGGCGACTGCTTCCTCACGCGTGGGAAAGTTCTCGCTCCAGACCAGTTGGACAGGAAGGCGGCTGGCGGTGAAGCCCGGAAATTCGCCGGACTGGTGCTGTGCGATCCGCCGTTCCAGATCGTCCGTATGCCCGACATAATATTTTCCGTCGGCGCAATGGAGCATGTACGTGGCGAAACTCATGGCGGTCCTTCGATACGCGTCTTCGACTTCGCTCAGCCGCTACTCAGGACGAACGGTGGCGGGAAAGCCCATGTCCTACTGCTTGAACCTATCGGGGGAAAGTGGGCTGAACGCCGATAGGAATCCGCTCGTGCTGAGTAGGGGCTGAGCTTGTCGAAGACCCGTATCGAAACACTGACCGCCAACGGTCCTTCGATACGCCATTTCGACCTCGCTCCATGGCTATTCAGGACGAACGGGTGGTGAGGATACGGTGCGTCGGGGGTGGGGCGAACCTTACCCCTTCGCCGCATCCCCCACAGTGCCGGCAAATTCCTCGAAATCCTTCGCCTCGCGGAAGTCCTTGTAGACGCTGGCGAAGCGGATGTACGCGACGGGGTCCAGCCCTTGCAGCCCTTCCATCACCAGCTCGCCGATGCGGCCGGAGGGGACTTCGCTCTCGCCCGACGTTTCGAGCTGGCGCTGGATGCCCGATACCAGCCGTTCGACCTGCGCCGGCGTGATCGGGCGCTTGCGGCAGGCGGTGGCGACCGAGCGGAGCAGCTTGTCGCGGTCGAACGCCTGGCGGCGGTCGCCGGACTTCACGACGGTCAGGTCGCGCAGCTGGATGCGTTCGAAGGTGGTGAAGCGCGCGCCGCAGCCCGAACATTGCCGGCGGCGGCGGATCGCGGCGCCATCGTCGCTGGGGCGGCTGTCCTTTACCTGACTGTCTTCATGGGCACAAAAGGGACAGCGCACGTGAAATTCCCGTTGGACCCGCCGCTCCGCCACATCGGCGGAGCGGCCGGCGTGTCGCGTCAGTAGCGCGGCTGCTTCTTCGACTTGTAATATGCATAACCCGCACCGGCGGCCGCGCCGATCAGCGGGCCGACGAACGGTACCGGAATGGCGACGACCGCGCCCAGCGCGCCCCATTTCGCCATGCTCTTGCCAAGCGACTTGTCCTGCATCTTGCCTAACTCCTTACAGACCCGGATAGATCGGGAACCGCTCGCACAGCGCCCGAACCCGTGCCTTAACGTCCGCCTCGACGCTCGGGTCCCCGGCTTCGCCCTTTGCACGCAGGCCATCGAGGACATCGGCGACCATGTGGCCGATCTCGGCGAACTCGGTGGTGCCGAAACCGCGGGTGGTGCCCGCCGGGCTGCCGACGCGGATGCCGCTGGTCTTGACCGGGGGCAGCGGGTCGAACGGAATACCGTTCTTGTTGCAGGTGATCGCGGCGCGTTCCAGCGCCTCGTCGGCATCCTTGCCGGTGACGCCCAGCGGCGTCAGGTCGATCAGCGCGAGATGGGTGTCGGTGCCGCCGGCGACGACGTCCGCGCCGCGACCTTTAAGCGTCGCGGCCAGCACCTGCGCATTCTCGACGACGGCGCGGATATAGTCCTTGAACTCGGGACGCAGCGCTTCGCCGAACGCGACCGCCTTGGCTGCGATCACGTGCATCAGCGGACCGCCCTGCAGCCCCGGGAACACCGCCGAGTTGATCTTCTTGGCGATCGCCTCGTCATCGGTCAGCACCATGCCGCCGCGCGGACCGCGCAGCGTCTTGTGCGTGGTGGTGGTGACGACATGGGCGTGGCCGAACGGGGTCGGGTGCAGGCCCGCCGCGACGATGCCGGCGAAATGCGCCATGTCGACCATGAACTTCGCGCCGACCTCATCGGCGATCGCGCGGAACTTCGCGAAGTCGATCTGGCGCGGATAGGCCGAACCGCCGGCGATGATGAGCGTCGGCTTGTGTTCCTTCGCCAGCGCCTCGACCGCGTCATAGTCGATCAGGTGGGTTTCGCGGTCGACGCCGTACTGCACCGCGTTGAACCACTTGCCCGACATCGCCGCCCTGGCGCCGTGGGTCAGGTGGCCGCCGGCATCGAGGCTCATGCCCATGATCGTGTCGCCGGGCTTCGTCAGCGCCAGCATCACCGCGCCGTTCGCCTGCGCGCCCGAATGCGGCTGGACGTTGACGAAGCCGCAGCCGAACAGTGCCTTGGCACGGTCGATCGCCAACTGCTCGACCTCGTCCGAGGGGTGGCAGCCCTGATAGTAGCGCTTGCCGGGATAGCCCTCGGCATATTTGTTGGTGAATACGCTGCCCTGCGCCTCCAGCACCGCCTTCGACACGATGTTTTCCGACGCGATCAGCTCGATCTGGTAGCGCTCGCGCTCCAGTTCGTGGGCGACGCCGGCGAACACGGCGGGATCGGCATCGGCGAGGCTGGTTTCGAAGAAACCGTCGGGGCGGAACTGGTCGATCATGGGGCGCGGCTCCCGCTGAAAAAGAGGTCGCGCGCGCTTTACTGCCGACGTCACATAATTGCCACCCGGTGAATCGGGTTTCGGGGCCGATGGTGGTAGAAGAGGGGGGGCACGCGCCAGCGAGCCTTCTGTTAGCTCGGCAACGAAAACCGCAGCAGATCGCTGCGCGATCGATGTCCGCTGGCGCACCACCTCCGCGCCTCCGCGCCTCAGCGTGAACCAACCTTCTATCCGTTTAAACCGGCGGATTGCCCAGCTTGTCGACGCGGCGCCGGTGGCGGTCGCCGCCGAACGGGGTGGCGAGGAAGGCGGTGAGGCATGCCTTCGCCATCTCGCTGCCGATCATCCGCGCGCCCATCGCGATGACGTTCGCATCGTTATGTTCACGCGCCAGCGCGGCCGACAACGGTTCGGACACCAACGCGCAGCGACATGCGGCGACGCGGTTGACCGCGATCGAGATGCCGATGCCCGATCCGCACAGCGCGACGCCGATATCGGCCTCGCCGCCGCTAACCGATTGAGCAAGCTTGTATCCATAATCGGGATAGTCGACGCTGGCGGCGTCGTGCGGGCCGAGGTCGGCGACATCGTGGCCCTGGTCATGCAACCAAGTCGCGAGTTCTGCCTTGAGCGTCAGGGCGGCGTGGTCGGATGCGATTGCGATACGGGCCATGCGGCCGCTTCTAGCGGTCCCGATGCGGCGACGCTAGGCTGTGTCGGCGACGGGCAGGAAAGGATGGACGGATGCGTGGATCGATCATCGTGGCGGCACTCTTGTTGAGCGCGTGCGGCGCCAACGAACGGCGCAGCGAAGGGGCCGAAACGCAGGCGGATATCGAGAACAGCGCCGCGACGCCGCTGCCCGCGCCGATCCCGCCGCGCGCACCGTCGCCGACGCCAACGCCGACCCCCAGCGCGACGGCCACCGCGACGCTTGGCGCGAACCATTATCTGGGGCGCTGGGTCGGCGTCGAGGGCATGGTACTGAACGTGACCGCGCCCGCGCAGGGCGAGGTGTTGCTCGACATGCAGTACGACCTCGACAACAAGGGGCAGTTCGCCGGCACGATCACGCCCGAGGGCATCCGGTTCGAGCGCGGTGGCGAGACGCTGGTGCTGCGCCCCGGCGACGGCGATGCGACCGGCCTGAAATGGCTGGCCGGCAAGAAGGACTGCCTGACGGTCAAGCCGGGCGAAGGCTATTGCCGTGACTGATCCGGTCGCGATGCCCGTGGCGACCGTCCGGCCGCCGGTGGCGGCGCTGCTGCTGGGCTATGCCGGGCTGCTGCCGCCGATGGTCGCCATCGCGATCCGGGTGGTCGATCCTTCGAAGGGTGGCATGATGCTGGCCCTGTCGCTTTTCTATGCCGCACTGATCCTCAGCTTCCTCGGCGGCATGTGGTGGGGCGCGGCAGCATCGCGGGTGACCGGCGCGGCGCTGACGCTGTGGCTGGCGGTCGCGGTGGTGCCGACGCTGGTGGCGCTGGCGGCAGGTGCGGTCCTGTTCGCATCGGTCGTGTCGGCGGCGGCGGTCGTCGCCGCCGGGCTGCTCGGGTCGCTGCTGGTCGACATGGCGCTGGTGCGCGCAGGCCATGTCCCGGCATGGTGGATGAAGCTGCGCGTCCCGTTGTCGGTCGGGCTGGCGGCGCTGACGCTGCTGGCCGGGCTGCTGGCACAGCGATAGCGCACGGGCATTAACCCATTTTCCGCTCCGTGCGACCGGTCGCGGCGATTGAAAGCCGCGGTCCGGCGGATTAGCGTGCGCGCCATGCCGATCCGGTTCGACCAAGCCCATGCTGCGCTGGCGTTTCTCGAACGCCACGACCTGGAACCGACGCCGGACCTGTACGATCTGGCGCTGGTCCATCTGTCTGCCGCCGACCCGTCGCTGTCGCAGGCGATCGAGGCGGCCGCCGCCGGGGAGGCGGGGCTGGACGCGACGCGGGCGGCGCAGCTCTACGCGACGTTGCGCGGCAGCCGGTCGGACCCGGCCGATCCGCACGCGCTGGCGATGCGGATCGGCGCGACCGAGCGCGACGTGGCGCTGCTGCGCGATCAGGTGGCGACGCTGCGGGCGCTGTTACAGGGCGGGGACGGCGACCACGACAAACTGACCAATGCGCTGAACCAGACCGGGGCGCGGCGCATCCTCGACGAGATGGGGCAGCACGACCGGCGTTTCGTGGTGCTGATGTTCGGCATCGACCGGCTGGTGGGCATCAACCGCGAATTCGGCCATTCGGTCGGCGACAACATCCTGAACGCCTTCGCCGCCAAGTTGCGCGGGATATTCCCCGAACAGGAAGCGATCCGCTGGGGCGGCAACGAGTTCATCGTGGTGATCCCGGGGAAGACGATCACCGCGGTGCGCGTGGCTGCCGAGGAAGTGCTGCAACTGCTGGCCGAGCGCAATTTTCGCCTGCGCGAATCGGGGGAGTCGATCGGGCGGGTGACCGCGTCGGCGGCGATCGTTCCCGACCATGTCGGCAATTTCGAAGTGATCCTGCGCGAGGCGCGCGCGAAGATCGAGACCGCGATGGCGGCAGGCGGGAACCGGGTCGAGGTGTAGTCGAGCGCTCCTCCCCGGCACGGGGAGGGGGACCGTCGCCGAAGGCGATGGTGGAGGGGGGTCGCCGCGCAACGCGACTACGCCATATGCGGACAGCCCCCTCCACCATCCTGCGGATGGTCCCCCTCCCCGTGCCGGGGAGAGTTTTGCGTTACGCCGCCTTGCGCAGCTCCAGCCGGCCCCAGATCTCGACCAGCGCGGCGGTGAGTTCGTGCATCATCGCGGTGTCATGGGCCGGGCCCGGGGTGAAGCGCAGCCGTTCGGTGCCGCGCGGCACGGTCGGGTAGTTGATCGGCTGGACGTACACGCCGTATTCGCGCAGCAGGATGTCGCTGATCCGCTTGGCCTTGACCGGATCGCCGACCATCAGCGGCACGATGTGCGTCGTCGTGTCCATCACCGGCAGCCCGGCATCGGCGAACAGCGCCTTGAGCGTCGCGGCGGCGGCCTGTTGCCCCTCGCGTTCGGTGGGCGATGCCTTCAGGTGACGGACGCTCGCCAGCGCGCCCGCGACCAGCACCGGCGACAGCGAGGTCGTGAAGATGAAGCCGGGCGCATAGCTGCGGATGACGTCGATGACGGTGCGGTCGGCCGCGATATAGCCGCCCATGACGCCGAACGCCTTGCCCAGCGTCCCTTCGACGATGGTCAGGCGCGATGCGGCGTCGTCGCGTTCGGAAATGCCGCCGCCGCGCGCGCCGTACATGCCGACCGCGTGGACCTCGTCGAGATAGGTCAGCGCGTTGTATCTGTCGGCGAGGTCGCAGATCGCGTGGATCGGCGCGACGTCGCCGTCCATCGAATAGACGCTTTCGAACGCGATCAGCTTGGGCACCGCGGGGTCTTCGGCCGCCAGCAGTTCCTCGAGATGCGCGAGGTCGTTGTGGCGGAACACGCGCTTTTCGCAGCCCGAATGGCGGATGCCCGCGATCATCGACGCGTGGTTCAGTTCGTCGGAAAAGATGATGCAGCCCGGCAGGATGCGCGCCAGCGTCGACAGCGTCGCCTCGTTCGAGACGTAGCCCGACGTGAACAGCAGCGCCGCTTCCTTGTCGTGCAGGTCGGCCAGCTCGTTCTCGAGGTCGATGTGGTAGTGCGTGTTGCCGCCGATGTTGCGCGTGCCGCCCGAACCGGCGCCGACGTCGTGGAGCGCTTCCTCCATCGCGGCGATGACCGCGGGATGCTGGCCCATGGCGAGATAGTCGTTCGAACACCACACGGTGATCGGCTTCGGCCCGTTATGCCCGGCGAAGCAGCGCGCATTGGGGAATTGCCCCTTGTTGCGCAGGATGTCGATGAAGACGCGGTAGCGCCCTTCCTCGTGCAGGCGGTCGATCGCCTGTGCGAAGACACGGTTGTAATCGACCGAGCGGGCCGGAACTGCGTCGATGCTCATGGGGCGCGGGTGTACCTGTTGGGGGCGCGGGTTTCCAGCGGATAAAAGCGGTTACCGTGATCGTCGGGGTTGGACATATTGTCCAAGGGGCATTGTGGGAGGAAGGGGTTCGCGCAGAGACGCGCATTCGACAAATGCCCGTCGCCCCAGCGCAGGCTGGGGCCTCCTGCGGCGAGGCGCGCGCTCCCTGACCGAGAGATCCCAGCCTGCGCTGGGATGACGGGTGTAAATAGGTCGGCAGGGCACCAGGCGAGCCCTTCTCTGCGTCCTCTGTACCTCTGCGCGTGCCCTACAGCGCCTCGACCACCCCGAACCCCTGCGCCTCCAGCCCGCCCGCGATTTGCCGTTCGCGTGTCCCCAGCCGGGTGAAGACCAGCCGTCCGGGAACGGGAGTCGCGGGAAACGCCTGCCCGGCGGTCAGCGAAACGATCCGCCGCGCGATGCCGGGGCCGCCATCGACGAACGCGACGTGCGGCGCGACCCGGCGCATCACGTCCTCCAGCAGCGGGAAATGGGTACAGGCGTTGACGAGCACGTCGATCGCGCCGCCGCCCGGTTGATCGAACAGCCCGGCGAGTTCGGCGGCCACGGCGTCATGGTCCGGCGGCGTGCCGGCCAGCGCGGCCTCGGCCAGTTCGACCAGCGCCGCCGATCCGTGCCGCAGCACGGTGCAGTCGGCGGCGAAGCGTGCCGCGAGGTCGTCGACATAGGGCTGGCGCACCGTCGCCTCGGTGCCGAGCACGCCGATGACCCGCGTCTTGCTGGCTGCCGCCGCGACCCTGATCGCGGGCACGGTGCCGACCACCGGCACGTCGAGCGCGGCGCGCACCACCGGCAGCGCGATGGTCGACGCGGTGTTGCACGCGATGACGACGAGGCGCGGGCGATAACGCTCGACCAGCCGGCCGAGCAGGGCGGGCACCCGCGCCGCGATCTCGCCTTCGGTCTTGATGCCGTACGGAAAGCCGGCCGAATCGGCGGCATAGACGATCGGCGCGGTCGGCAGCATCACGCGCGTCGGCGCGACGACCGACAGGCCGCCGACGCCCGAATCGAAGAACAGGACCGGTTGCGCCGGTTCGGCCATGATCGCTTACTCCCTGCCGTCGCCCGCCGCGTTGCAAGCCGCCGCCGAACCCCTTACCCTGTGCCCCACAGACGGCAAGTTTCACGGGGGCGCATCTGCCGAGCGACATCATCTGGTTCCCGCCGGCGGCGGCGTTGCTGATCGGCTATCTGCTGGGATCGATTCCCTGGGGCATCCTGCTGACCCGGATCGCCGGGGCGGGCGACCTGCGCACGATCGGGTCGGGCAATATCGGCGCGACCAACGTGCTGCGCACCGGGCGCAAGGGGCTGGCGGCGGCGACGCTGCTGCTCGACCTGTTGAAGGGCGTGGCGGCGGTCCTGCTGGTGCAGCACCTGTTTCCGGGCGAGGAACTGATCGCGGGGGCGGCGGCGTTCGTCGGCCATTGCTATCCGCTGTGGCTGCGCTTTCGCGGTGGCAAGGGCGTGGCGACGATGATGGGCGTGGTGGTCGCGCTCAGCCCGCCGGCGGGCCTCGTCTATGCGATCGTGTGGCTGGGGCTGCTTGCCGGGCTGCGCATCTCGTCGGTGGCGGGGATGGCGGCGGCGGTCGCGGCCCCGCTGGCGGCGGCATGGGCCGGGCGGTTCGACCTGGTGATCCTGTTCCTCGGCCTCGCCATGATCGTGCTGTGGAAGCACGGCGAGAATATCGAGCGGCTGATCGCCGGGACCGAGCCGAGGATCGGGCGCAAGCGTGAGTGAACCGCAAGCGGCGCGGTTCGCGGCGCTGCGGTTGATCCGGTCGGCCAATATCGGGCCGGTCACGTTTCGCGCGCTGATCGAACGCTATGGCGATGCGGCGGCGGCGATCGAGGCGCTGCCGATGCTGGCGGCGCGCGGCGGCGGGCGGGCGCCGGTGCTGGCCGACGAAGCCGGCGTGCGGCGCGAGATCGCGACCGTGCGCGGGCTGGGCGGGCGCTACGTGCTGTTCGGCGATGCCGATTATCCGGCGCTGCTGGCCGAGATCGACAGCGCGCCGCCCGCGCTGATCGTGCGCGGCGACCTCGGCCTGCTGGCCCGGCCGGCGGTGGCGATGGTCGGCGCGCGCAACGCGTCGGCGGCGGCGTGCCGCTTCGCACGCGGCCTTGCCGGGGAACTGGGCGCGGCGGGCTATGTCGTCGTGTCGGGGCTGGCGCGCGGGATCGATACGGCGGTGCATCTGGGGTCGATCGGCCATGCCACGATCGGGGTCATCGCCAGCGGCATCGACGTGGTGTTCCCGCCCGAGAATGCCGCCTTGCAGGAGGATGTCGCGACCCGCGGGCTGCTGGTCGCCGAACAGCCGCCGGGCACGCAGCCGCTGGCGCGCCATTTCCCGTCGCGCAACCGCATCATCGCCGGGCTGGCGCTGGGCACGGTGGTGGTGGAGGCCGCGCCGCGATCGGGGTCGCTCATCACCGCGCGGCTGGCGGGTGAGGCGGGGCGCGAGGTGATGGCCGTGCCCGGATCGCCGCTCGACCCGCGGGCGCAAGGATGCAACGCGCTGATCCGCGAGGGCGCGACGCTGGTGCAGAATGCGGAGGACGTGGCGGAGATGCTGCGCCCGATCGATGCGCGGGCGGTGCGCTCGCCGGGTGGGGTCTATCGCCCCGAACCGGCGGCAGCGGACGCGAGCGAGGCGGAACGGACGCGAATCGTGGGCTTGCTCGGCCCGGTGCCGGTCGCGGTCGACGAACTGGTGCGGCAGTCGGGGTGCCCGACGACCGTCGTGCAGACGGTGCTGCTGGAACTGGAGCTGGCGGGGCGGCTGGACCGGTATGCGGGTGGCCGGGTCAGTCTGGGGTGATCGGTGGCCATTGCCGGGCGGCGTGGACGATCGTGAGAATCCACAGGGTGTTGCCGAGGATCGCATAGACGAGGCGGTAGTTGCGATGCGGATGGACTTCGCGCGTACCCGCTACCGCTCCGATATGTCCCGACGACGGAAAATCCGCGAGGCGGGTAACGGCATGGTCGATGGCGCTGTCGATCCGAACCGCGGCGGCAGGGTCGCGGGCAGCGAGGTAATCCCAGATGGTCGATCGATCCGCCTCCGCCTCCGGCGTCCAGCGAATCTTCACGCTCGGGTCGAAAGCGCGGTGCGTCGTTCGGCGAAGTCTGCCGCAACGGCTTCGTTCGACCGGCCGTCGTCGGCGTGCGCCGATGCCAGGGCACGCGCGACCTTGCGCTCGACGAAGGCGCGATGCTCGTCCGCGACTTGCTGTCGTGCCACGAAATCGCGCATCAGTTCGCGCATGACCTGCGATGCGGGGCGATGTGCCGCTTCGGCGGCCGCCATGAAATCGGCGCGCAATTCCGGCTCGAGCTTCATCGTGAACACGGCGGCCTTCGTCATCGATACGCTCCAGCAGATACTGACGATGTATATACGTTCGGCGCATAGCCAGCAATCGTTGCCGCCGGTTCGTAACGATTTCCCGATAGCCGCAATCCACCACCCGACTTGACGCCACCCCCCGGCGCTCCCCACTCTCGTACGCGTACGCACAAGGACCGACCGCCCATCATGCAGCTCGTCATCGTCGAATCGCCCGCCAAGGCGAAGACCATCGAAAAATATCTGGGGTCCGATTACCGCGTCCTCGCCTCCTACGGCCATGTCCGCGACCTGCCGCCCAAGGACGGGTCGGTGAACCCGGACGACGGCTTCGCGATGGATTGGGAGACGTACGCCGACAAGACCAAGCAGTTGAAGGCGATCACCGATCTCGCCAAGACCGCCGACCGCCTGATCCTCGCCACCGATCCCGATCGCGAGGGCGAGGCGATCAGCTGGCATGTGCAGGAGGTGCTGAAGAAGCGCCGCGCGCTGCCCAAGGAGGTCGAACGCGTCACGTTCAACGCGATCACCAAGCCGGCGATCCTCGCGGCGATGAAGGCCCCGCGCGAGCTGGATACCGACCTGATCGACGCGTATCGCGCGCGCCGGGCGCTCGACTATCTGGTCGGCTTCACCCTGTCGCCGGTGCTGTGGCGCAAGCTGCCCGGCGCCAAGTCGGCCGGGCGCGTGCAGTCGGTGGCGCTGCGCCTGCTGGTCGAGCGCGAGCGCGAGATCGAGACGTTCATCGCGCAGGAATACTGGTCGGTCGTCGCGAAGATGGAGGCCGACGGCACGCCGTTCGACGCGCGCCTCGTCAAGCTGAAGGGCAAGAAGCTCGACCGCCTGTCGCTGGGCGACGGCGGATCGGCCGAGGTCGCGAAGGCGGCGGTGGTCGATGGCCGCTTCACGGTCATCAACGTCGAGACGAAGCCCGCGACGCGCAACCCGCCGCCGCCCTTCACCACCTCGACGCTGCAACAGGAAGCCGCGCGCAAGCTGGGTTTCTCCGCCAGCCACACGATGCGGATCGCGCAGTCGCTCTATGAGGACGGCGCGATCACGTACATGCGGACCGACGGCGTGCAGATGGACGGATCGGCGATCGATGCCGCGCGCGGCGCCATCGCCAAGCGCTATGACGGCAGCTATGTCCCCGACAAGCCGCGGCAGTACCAGACCAAGGCCAAGAATGCGCAGGAAGCGCACGAGGCGATCCGCCCGACCGACTTTTCGAAGGACCGTGCCGGGTCGGGCGACCACGGCCGGCTGTACGACCTGATCTGGAAGCGGGCGCTCGCCAGCCAGATGGCGTCGGCACGGATGGAGCGCACCGCCGTCGAGCTGGAGGACCAGACCGGCCAGACCGGGCTGCGTGCCACCGGACAGGTCGTGCTCTTCCCCGGCTATCTCGCGCTGTACGAGGAAGGCCGCGACGATGCGGCGGACGAGGATTCGCGCCGCCTGCCCCTGCTGCGCTCGGGCGACGCCCCGGCCAAGAAGGACGTCGTCGCCGAACAGCATTTCACCCAGCCGCCGCCGCGCTTTTCGGAAGCGTCGCTGGTCAAGCGGCTGGAGGAACTGGGCATCGGTCGCCCGTCGACCTATGCCTCGATCATCCAGGTATTGAAGGATCGCGGCTATGTCCGCGTCGAGAAGAACCGCTTCTTTGCCGAGGAAACCGGGCGGCTGCTGACCGCGTTCCTCGAACGCTTCTTCGAGAAATATGTCGGCTACGACTTCACCGCCGAGCTGGAGGAGGAACTGGACGACGTGTCGGGCGGCCGCGCCGAATGGCAGGCGGTGCTCGAAGCGTTCTGGCGCGACTTCAAGCCGCGCACTTCGGAGGTGATGGAGCAGCAGCCCAGCGCGATCACCGCCGAACTGGACATATTCCTCGGCAGCTATCTGTTCCCCGAAAAGGCCGACGGCACCGATCCCCGCCTGTGCCCGAATTGCGGCGAAGGGCGCCTCGCGCTGCGCGGCGGCAAGTTCGGCGCGTTCATCGCCTGCTCCAATTATCCCGAGTGCAAATATACCCGCCGCTTCGCGCAGCCGGGCGGCGAGGAGGGCGGCGACGCCGGGCCGGAAGGGCTGGGCAAGGACCCGGACACGGGGCTGGAGGTCGAGCGCAAGTCGGGACGCTTCGGCCCGTACATCCAGCTGGGCGATGGCAAGGAGGCGAAGCGCGCGTCGATCCCCAAGGACATCGGCGAGCTGAACCTCGAATGGGCATTGAAGCTGCTGAGCCTGCCGCGCACCATCGGCAATCATCCGGAGACGGGCGAACCGATCGAGGCGGCGATCGGGCGCTATGGCCCGTATCTCAAGCACGCCGGCAAATATGCGCGGTTGCAATCGACGGCGGACGTGTTCGAAACCGGCATGAACGCGGCGGTGGTCAAACTGGCCGAAGCGGCGGCGGGCGGCGGACGCGCGGGCCGAGGCGCGGCCAAGGAACCGCTCAAGGTGCTGGGCGCGCATCCGCGCACCGAGCTGGAGATCAGGCTGATGGAGGGGCGCTACGGCCCGTACGTCACCGACGGCACGACCAACGCGACCATCCCGAAGTCGGTCGAACCGAACGCACTGACGCTGGAGGAAGCCGCCCAGCTGATCGACGACCGCGCGGCGGCGGCCCCGGCCAAGGGCAAGAAGAAGCCCGCGGCGAGGAAGGCCGCGCCCAAAAAGGCCGCGGCCAAGGATGGCGCAGTGAAGAAGGCGCCGGCCAAAAAGCCGGCTGCCAAGAAGCCTGCGCCCAAGGCTTGAAGCTTGACCGTTCGTGCTGAGTAGGGGCTGAGCTTGTCGAAGACCCGTATCGAAGTACCCGCCACAAGCGGTCCTTCGATACGCCATTTCGACAAGCTCAATGGCTACTCAGGACGAGCGGAGTTACGTGCGGTGACGATGCTTTGAACAGGCCCGGGTCGCACCACCCGGTACCTCTCAGTTCACCCGCGCGCCCGATTGCAGAAACGCCCGCGCCGCCTTTTGCGCGTCGGCGATCTGTCGTGCCGTCATGTCGCATGCGATTTCCGCGCGCCATTCCTGCGCCTCCTCGACGCCGGACATGGCGGCGAGGTTGAACCATTTATGTGCTTCGACCAGGTCGATGGTCGCGCCGCCGGTGCCGCTGGAATAGCAGATGCCGAGATCGAACCACGCCGTGCTGTTATCCTGCCCCGCGTCTTCCACCCGGCTTTCCGAGAGGAAGCGGGCGCCTTTCTGACTAATGCCCATGTTCTGAACCCCCATTGGTACAGGCACGAAATTGCCGGCCGGGGGTTGCGATTTGGTTAACGCGGCTAACCGCAACGGTTCGGTACGTTAACGCACGCTGAACTTAAGGTTGGACGGCGCGTGTCGGGCGCGGTTTTGCCGGGCGGGACGTCAGCCCTGCGACAGCGCGTCCAGCGTCGGCCGGATGCCCGACAGGTCATAGCCCGCCGCACCACCGGCCGCGACCAGCGTGTCCGGATCGCCGCCGGTCTTGGCGCTCGCCAGCGCCCACAGATTGCAGGAGCGCGTGCCCGAACGGCAATAGGCGAGGATCGGGCCGCCGCTGTCGCCCAGCACGGTCGCCATCGCGTCGAGCTGCGGGTGGCTGAACCCGGCATGGGTGATCGGGATGGCGTGATAGGCCATGCCCGCCGCCGCCGCTGCCCCGGCGATGGCGTCGCCGGTCGGCTGGCCGGCTTCCTCGCCCTCGGGCCGGTTGTTGACGATGGTGGTGAAGCCCTGTGCCTTCAACGTCGCGACGTCGTCGGCGGTGATCTGCGGGCTGACCGAGATGCGGTCGTCGATACGGCGGATATCCATGGGGAGGGGATAGCGGGGGGCAGGGGACGACGCAAATCCTCCCCGTGCCGGGGAGGATCAGTTTTGCCTGATTACCGCCAGGAACGCGTCCCCATATGCCTGCAGTTTCTTCTCGCCCACGCCGGTGATCCGCCGCATGCCGCCGATCGTCTGCGGCTTGTCCGCCGCCATCTCGCGCAGCACCGAATCGTGGAAGATGACATAGGGCGGCACGCCCGCCTCCTGCGCCAGTTCGCGGCGCTTGGCGCGCAACGCCTCGAACAGCGGATCGCCGGTCGGGTTGGGCGTCGCATCGCCCCTTCGCCGCCGCTCGCGCTTGGGCGGGACGATCAGCGACAGCGTATCACCGCCTTTCAGCAATCCGCGTGCGGCGGGGCCGAATTCCAGCCCGCCATGGTCGTTGGCGCGCAGCGCATCGCGCAGTTGCAGCGCACGGCCGACGGGTTTCAGCAGCGCGACCTCGTCGCCCTCGACGATGTTCCACACCGACAGGTTTTCGTGGCCGTTGGTCATGCTGCGCTCGGTCGACTGACCGGTCAGCACCTGTTCGATATAGGTCGCGCCGAACATCATGCCGGTGCGGAACACCGCGGAGAGATATTTCTGCGCCACCTGCGTCGCGTCGACCGCGTTGGGCGGGGTCAGGCAATTGTCGCAATTTCCGCAAGTTTCGGGCGGCGACTCGCCGAAATGCCGGAGCAGGATCGCGCGGCGGCATCCAGCGGTTTCGACCAGCGCGCCCAGTGCGTTCAGCCGCTGCCGCTCGCCCGCCTGCCGGTTCGGTTCGACCTCACCGATCCGCTGGCGCGCGCGGGCGAAATCGTCGGCACCCCAGAACAGGTGCGCGACCGCCGGATCGCCGTCGCGGCCCGCGCGGCCGGTTTCCTGATAATAGGCCTCGATCGATTTCGGCAGCCCGGCATGGGCGACGAAGCGGACGTCGGGCTTGTCGATGCCCATGCCAAAGGCGATGGTCGCGACCATCACCATGTCTTCGGACGCGACGAACTCGTGCTGGTTGCGCTGGCGTACCGCAGGGTCGAGGCCGGCATGATAGACGCGTGTCGGCCGCCCGGTCTTCGCCAGCGCCTCGGCCAGCCGTTCGGTGCCGGCGCGCGACTGGACATACACGATGCCGGGGCCGGGGGTCGCGGCGATCACGTCGGCGATCTGGCGCGTGCCCTGGTCGCGCGGGGTGATGTGGTAGCGGATGTTGGGCCGGTCGAAGCCGGCGACGATGAGCCCGTCATGCGGGATGCCGAGCTGTTCGAGGATGTCGGCGCGGGTATGCGCGTCGGCGGTGGCGGTCAGTGCCAGCCGCGGCACCTCCGGGAACTGGTCGAACAGCGGGCGCAGCAGGCGATAGTCGGGGCGGAAGTCGTGGCCCCATTCGCTGACGCAATGCGCTTCGTCGATCGCGAACAGCGACAGGTTGCCGCGCGCCAGCAACTCGCGGAAATCGCTGCCCGAGGCGCGTTCGGGCGCGACGTAGAGCAGGTCGAGCTCGCCATCGAGGAACCGCCCGCGCGTCTCGGCGCGATTGTCGTCGGCGCTGGTCAGGGTCGCGGCGCGGATGCCGACCGCGGTGGCGGCGCGCAACTGGTCATGCATCAGCGCGATCAGCGGGGAGACGACGACGCAGGTGCCCGGCAGCATCTGCGCGGGCAACTGATAGGTCAGCGACTTGCCGGCACCGGTCGGCATCACCGCCAGCGTGCGCTGCCCGGCAAGCACTCGGTCGACCACCTGCCGCTGGACGCCGCGAAAGTCGGGAAAGCCGAAGGTCGATTGCAGTACGGGGATCGGGTCGAGCGCCATCGGGCTTCCCCTAGGGATGCGGGGCCGGGGCGTCGAGGGG
>NZ_JASCXF010000036.1:0-37603 GCF_030062225.1 Sphingomonas sp. 2R-10 | reverse complement strand
GGGGTTGGGGTGGCGGGGGTGTTCGGGATGGCGTTGTTCAACGATCCCGGTGTGCTGGCATGGGTGCTGTTCTGGTCGGCGCTGTCGGTCGCGGCGCTGTTGCCGCGCGCGGCGCGGTTCGACGATGCGTGGCGCTGGGCGATACGGCTGCTGCTGCACGGCGCCGGGGGCCCGATCAAGCTGCTCACCGACCTGCACCGCATCGCCACCCGGCCGCGGGCGAAGGGGGTGTCGGCACGGGCGCTGATCGCGACGCTGGCGCTGCCGGCGATCGGCGGCGCGCTGT
Source organism: Sphingomonas sp. 2R-10 (assembly GCF_030062225.1). Classification (NCBI taxonomy): domain Bacteria; kingdom Pseudomonadati; phylum Pseudomonadota; class Alphaproteobacteria; order Sphingomonadales; family Sphingomonadaceae; genus Sphingomonas; species Sphingomonas sp. 2R-10. Next base: position 37,317 of record NZ_JASCXF010000036.1, on the reverse strand, counting down.
TCGTCGCGCTGTTCGCCGCGGCCAACCCGCTGGTCGAGCAGGCGTTCGTCGCCCTCAGCCTGCCGCCACTGGACCGGGTGGTCCTGTGCGCCTTCGTCGCGCTGTTCCTATGGCCGGCGTTCCGCCCGCAACGCATCATCATGCGCGCCGCCGCGGCCCTGCCCGATCCCGAACCGGCGATACCGGGCACGTCGCTGCCGTCGGTCGTGATCGCGCTCGCCCTCTTCAACCTGATCTTCGCGGTGCAGAACGGGCTGGACATCGCATTCCTGTGGAGCGGGGCGAGCCTGCCCGAGGGACTGGGCGCGGCGGAATATGCGCATCGCGGCGCCTATCCGCTGATCGCGACCGCCGGGCTTGCCGGGTTCATGGCGCTGGCGATGCTGCGGCCGGGCAGCGCCAGCGCGGCCAGCCCATGGGCACGGCGACTGGTAACGCTGTGGGTCGCGCAGAACCTGGTGCTGGTCGCATCCAGCGTGCTGCGGACGCTCGACTATATCGGCGAATCGATGCTGACCGCGTGGCGGATCGCGGCCCTGCTGTGGATGGCGCTGGTCGCACTGGGCCTGATCCTGATCTGCTGGCGCATCCTCGCGCAGCGCAGCGCGCGGTGGCTGATAAACGGCAACGCGCTGGCCGGAGGGCTGGTGCTGGCGGTGTGCGCGTTCGTCGATCTGGGCGCGATCGCGGCGCGGTGGAATGTCGACCATGGCCGCGCGGGGCAGGTCGACCTGTGCTATCTGCGTTCGGTCGGCAACGGTGCGCTGCTGCCGGTGATCGCGCTGGAGCGGCGGACGCGGCGCCCCGCACTGCGCGCCGGGGTGCGCGCCGTTCGCATCGAACTGTACGACGATCTGGCGGAGCGGCAATCGCGCTGGACCGGGTGGACGCCGCGCGGTGCCCGCCGCCTGTCCGCCGCGCGTGCGCAGATCGGCGAGCGCGCATGGCCGGCGGACCCGCATGCCCGCGACTGCCGCGGGCTGGTGATCCCGCCCCCGCCGCCCGCCCCGTCGGTGCGGCCTTGACGGCAGGCACGATGGCGCTGATCCAGTGCCCCATGCCGCGCACGATCCTGATCGCCGACGACGATCCGCACATCCGCCAGTTGCTGGCGTTCGCGCTGACCAAGGCCGGGCTGACCCCGGTCGAGGCGGAGGATGGCGAGGCCGCGCTGGCGGCGGTCGCGGAACAGGCGCCCGACCTGATCGTGCTCGACATCAACATGCCGCGCATGGACGGGATCGAGGTGTGCCGGCGGCTGCGCGCCGACAGCGACCTGCCGATCCTGTTCCTGTCGAGCCGCGACGACGAGATCGACCGGGTGCTGGGCATCGAGCTGGGCGCCGACGATTATGTCGTGAAGCCGTTCTCGCCGCGGGAGGTGGTGGCGCGGGTGATGGCGATCCTGCGCCGAGTCGGCAGCCGCCCGCCGGCGGTCGAGAGCGCGGCGGCACCGTTGCAGCACGGCCGGCTGAAGATCGACCCCGACGGATGGCAGGCGAGCTGGGACGGGGCGCCGGTCGCGCTGACGGTCACCGAATTCGGCATCCTGCGCACGCTGATGGCGATGCCGTCGAAAGTGTTCAGCCGCGACGCGATCATCGACCGGCTGCATGGGCCGGGCTTCGCGATCACCGACCGCACGGTCGACAGCCATGTCCGCAACCTGCGCGCGAAGTTCGTCGCGGCCGGCGGCGACGACGTGATCGAGACGCGCGCCGGCATCGGCTATCGCCTCGGCACCTGCGGCGGCGCATGATCGCGAGGCTGCGTGCCGTCGTGCGGCGGCACTGGCCCCCGCTGCGGCTGCGCACGATCCTGCTCGCCACCTTCCTGTTCGTCGCCGCCTTGCCCGGGGTCGGCGCGCTGTTCCTGCGGGTGTACGAGAACAGCCTGCTGCGCCAGAGCGAGGCCGAGCTGGTCGCGCAGAGCGCCGCGCTGGCGGCGGCCGGGGCGGCGCTGTGGCCGGGCGGGCAGGACGCACGGATCGACCGCGGGCGCTATGCCTCGACGCTCGACCTGCGCCTGACCCGCATCCTGCCCGAACGCCCGGCACCACGACCGCTGGCGGGGGATGGCGATGCGGCGACGCGCGCATGGGCCGCGCGGCTGACGCCCGTGCTGCGGATGACGGCGGAAACGACGCTGGCGTCGATCCAGCTGCTGGCGCCCGATGGACGGATCGTCGCGCGCGGGCCGGCGGGACGCGGCTATGGCGACCTGCCCGAACTGCGCGCGGCGCAGGCCGGCCGGTCGCTGACGACGCTGCGGCGCAACGCCGCCTATCGCCCCGACTATCCGTTCGAATGGCTCAGCCGTGCGTCGAACCTGCGCATCCACCACGCCCGGCCGATCGTGGTCGATGGCCGGGTGGTCGGCATCCTGTTGCTGGCACGCTCGCCGCGCAGCCTGTTCGTCGGGCTGCACGAGGATCGCGGCAAGATCGCGTTCGGCATCGTCGCGATCTTCGCGACGCTGGTGGTGCTGAGCGGGCTGCTGTCGCGCGGCATCGTCCGCCCGGTCGAGGCGCTGCGCGATGCGACGCGCGCGGTGGCGGGCGGCGGGGGCCGCGTGCCCGATCCACCGGCGACGGCCGCGATCGAAATCCAGGCGCTGTACCGCGATTTCGGGGTGATGGCGGAGGCGATCGCGCACCGGTCGCGCTATCTGCGCGACTTCGCCCATGCGGTCAGCCACGAGTTCAAGACGCCGCTGGCGGGCATCCGCGGTGCGGTCGAGCTGTTGCAGGACCATGGCGACATGGCAGCGGGGGATCGCGAGCGGTTCCTGTCGAACATCGCCGCCGATGCCGACCGGCTGAACCTGCTGGTCAGCCGGCTGCTGGAGCTTGCCCGCGCCGACATGGCGACGCGCGAGGCGGGGGTGGCGAGCGACCTGCCGGGCGTGTTGCGCTGTGCCGCCGATGCCCATGCGACACCGGCCGTCACCCTGTCGCACGACCCGCTGCCCGCGGTGGCGGTGCCGCGCGGCGTGCTGGAGGCGGCGCTGTCGACGCTGATCGACAACAGCCGGCAGGCCGGGGCGGGAAGCGTCGCGGTCACGGCGCGGATCGCGGGCGAACAGGTGGTGGTGACGGTGGCCGACGATGGCCCGGGCATCGCGCCGGGCGATCGCGACCGGGTGTTCGAACCGTTCTTCACCACCCGCCGTGCGGCGGGCGGAACCGGACTGGGGCTGCCGATCCTGCGCTCGCTGCTGGAGGCGCATCGGGGGGCGATCACGCTCGATCCGGGCGCAGGAGCGGTGTTTCGGCTGTATCTGCCGGTGGCCGGCTGATACCCGAATCCTTGCCTGCCTCAGCCGGCGGCAGACGACGTTGCCGGCGCGGTCGTCCGGCGACCGATCCGTCGCGATGCGGCGATCTGCATCCCGTATCGCCGGCGAACCCGGCCGATTCCGCGGCGCATGGGTTGCCAAACGCATGCCATTCGTAATAGGCGGCGGTGGATAGGCCGGGAATCACGAGTCCCCGGCCCGACTCCGATTCTTTTGAGGACGCTTACCCCCCATGCAGATCATCGTCCGCGACAACAATGTCGACCAGGCGCTCCGTGCACTCAAGAAGAAGCTTCAGCGCGAAGGCGTGTATCGTGAGATGAAGCTGCGCCGGCACTATGAAAAGCCGTCGGAAAAGCGCGCCCGCGAGCGTGCCGCCGCGATCAGCCGCGCGCGCAAGGCCGACCGCAAGCGCGCCGAACGCGACCGGTAAGCACCTCGCCGGTGGCGGAGATCGGCAGCCGGATCGATGAGACCGGCACGCTGGTCCGCGACGGCGGCGCCTTCTATCTCCGCCGCGATGCCGGCGGGCGCTACCAGCTCGAACTGCTCCGTACCCCGGTCGACGAGGTCGAGAAGCGTGTCCGCGTCGGCGGCACGCTGATCGACGCCGATCTGGTCGATGCGGACAGCATCGTGTTGCTCTGACCGCACGATGCGGTGGCGGGTTCGGTCGGGCCATACGCCGATCACCCCGCCGGTAGATTGTCCTGCCGGCGGAGGCGAACGCACGCGCGCCTGAGCCTGATGACCTTGAACGGAACCGTTCGTCCTGAGTAGTCGCTGAGCTTGTCGAAGCGGCGTATCGAAGGACTGTGGTGATGCTTCGATACGGGCCTTCGACAAGCTCAGTCCCTACTCAGCACAAACGGTTCTTCCTGATGTCAGGTTCTTCCTGATGTCATCAGGCTATAAGGCCGATCGACATTCAGGCCGTACCCCCGCGCAGGCGGGGTCCAGAGTAACGGCAGGACGACATTCGTGGCTCTGGCCCCCCCGCCTGCGCGGGGGTACGCGCATCGCGTCGGCATGCGAAGCCTCGCAGCCGTCTGGACCCCCGCCTGCGCGGGGGTACGTGAACCAGAAAGATTCCTGATTCTGCTGGATGGTGCTCCAATTCGCTGAATATCGATCCGCCCTAAGCCTTCGGGAAAAGCGGCCATCTGTCAGCTCTTTCGGCGGCGGGCAGAGACCGCGTTGCGCGGTACGGGCCTCCTGTTACGTCACATTGCCTGCGAAAACAGCGATCAGAGCGGTTCTGGTTGCCGCATATGCGCGGCTCACCGGACCTCGAGCGGTTCCCGTCCCGCGCTCCCGGTAGAAGATCCGTTCTCGCTGAAGCTGACGTCCCGTTAAAATCAGGCGGGTCGCTGCGCTACCCCGCCCCGCCGTTCGTCGAGATGCGCCAGCGCCGTCTTCTCCAGTTCCTCCAGTTCGGCCACCGTCTGGTCCAGCGCCTGGCGTTGCAGGTTCAGCGTATCGATCCGGCTGCGGCAGCGGGCCGCCAGCGTCCGCATCTGCTCCTTCTGGTCCGTCTCGGCATAGAGGTCGAGAAACTCCTGAATCTCGCGTAGCGAAAAACCCAGCCGCTTGCCGCGCAGGATCAGCCGCATCCGGACGATGTCGCGGTGGCCATAGGCACGGTTGTTGCCGACGCGCACCGGGTGGATCAGCCCCTTGTCCTCGTACAGGCGCAGCGTCCGCGGCGTCACGCCCAGCTGTTCGGCCACGGCATGGATGCCGGTGAGCGCGTCGTCGTCGGCCGTCAATCGAACCTCCCGTCCTGCCATGGCATGCGCCGGTCGTCCGAACGCAGCGGTTGCACATGCACCGTGTACCCTATAGGGAAGATACATAACCTATACGTCATATGAGTGTCGACGAGATTCGCCGCCACTCGGGGAAAGGATCGATTCCATGGGTTCCGTCATCGCGGGTTACGTTCGCTCTCCCTTCCATTTGGCCGGCAAGGGCGCGCTGGCGCGGGTGCGGCCGGAGGATCTGGCGGCGCAGGTCGTGCGCGGGTTGATCGATCGCACCGGCGTCGACCCGGCGCTGGTCGAGGACATCGTGCTGGGCTGCGCCTTTCCCGAGGGTGAGCAGGGCCTCAACGTCGCGCGGCTGATCGGGCTGCTCGGCGACCTGCCGCTGTCGGTCGGCGGGATGACGGTGAACCGGTTCTGCGGATCGTCGATGAGCGCGATCCACATCGCCGCCGGGCAGATCGCGATCGGCGCGGGCGAGGCGTTCATCTGCGCCGGGCTGGAGTCGATGAGCCGCATCCCGATGGGCGGCTACAACCCGATGCCCAACCCCGCGCTCGCCGCGAAGAGCGCCGGCGCCTATATGGGCATGGGCGACACCGCGGAGAACGTCGCCACCCGCTACCAGATCACGCGCGACGAACAGGATGCGTTCGCCGTGGTCAGCCAGCGCAAGGCGGCAGCGGCACGCGCCGACGGGCGCCTGACCGACGAGATCGTGCCGATCGCGACCAGGGGCGGCACCGTCGCCGAGGACGGCACGATCCGCCCCGACACCACGGCCGAGGGGCTGGCCGGACTGAAGCCCGCCTTCCGTCAGGACGGGTCGGTCACCGCGGGCACGTCGTCGCCGCTGACCGACGGTGCCAGCGCGGTGCTGGTCACGTCGGAGGCGTTCGCGCAACGCCACGGGCTGGCGATCCTCGCCCGGATCAGGGGTGTGGGCATTTCTGGCTGCGAGCCCGAGACGATGGGCCTCGGCCCGATCGGTGCGTCGCGCAAGGCGCTGGAGCGCGCCGGGCTGACCGCCGCCGACATCGACATCGTCGAGATCAACGAAGCCTTCGCGGCCCAGGCGATCGCCTGCATCCGCGACCTGGGGCTGCGGGAAGAGACGATCAACCTCGACGGCGGGGCGATCGCGATCGGCCATCCGCTGGGCGCCACCGGCGCGCGGATCGTCGGCAAGGCCGCCAGCCTGCTCGCGCGCGAGGGCGGCCGCTATGCGCTGGCGACGCAGTGCATCGGCGGCGGACAGGGTATCGCCACCGTGCTGGAGCGCGTGTGACATGACCGGAACCATCGAGAAGGTCTGCGTCATCGGCGCCGGGGTGATGGGCGCCGGCATCGCCGCGCACGTCGCCAATGCCGGTATTCCCGTCCTGCTGCTCGACATCGTGCCCCGCGACGGGACCGATCGCGATGCGGTAGCGAAGGGGGCGGTCGCCCGCATGCTCAAGGCCGACCCGGCACCGTTCATGTCGAACGCCGCGGCGAAGCTGGTCGAGACCGGCAATATCGAGGACCATCTGGAACGCATCGCCGAATGCGACTGGATCGTCGAGGCGGTGGTCGAACGGTTGGACGTCAAGCAGGCGCTCTATGCCCGGATCGAGGCGCTGAAGCGGCCCGGCACGGCGGTATCGTCCAACACCTCGACCATCCCGCTCGACCATCTGGTCGCGGGGCGATCGGACCGGTTCAGGGCCGATTTCCTCATCACCCACTTCTTCAACCCGCCGCGCTACATGCGGCTGATCGAGATCGTGCGCGGCGCCGCCACCGACCCGGCGGTCGCGGACAGGGTCGAGACGTTCGTCGACCGGATGCTCGGCAAGCGGATCGTGCGGACCAGGGACACGCCGGGCTTCATCGCCAATCGCATCGGCACCTACTGGCTGGCGGTCGCGATCAACGCGGCGATGGACCAGGGGCTGGATATCGAGGAAGCCGACCAGATCGGCGGCCGGCCGATGGGCGTGCCCAAGACCGGCATCTTCGGGCTGGTCGATCTGGTCGGGATCGACCTGATGCCGCTGCTGTCGAAGAGCCTGACGTCGACCCTGCCGGCGGGCGACCCGTATTTCGACACCGTGCGGCCGATGCCGCTGGTCGACCGGATGATCGCGGAGGGTCTTACCGGACGCAAGGGCAAGGGTGGCTTCTACCGGTTCGACAAGGCGACGCGGACTAGGTTCGCGATCGACCTCGCTACTGGTGAATATCGCGAACAGCGCAAGCCCGACGACCTTCCGCGCGAGGCGGCGAGCGACATCGGCGCGCTGATCGACCTGCCGGGCAGGGCCGGGACCTATGCGTGGGCGATCGTGGGACAGGTGCTGCCCTATGCCGCGATGCTGGTCGGCGCGGCGGCGGACGATATCGTCGCGATCGATGACGCGATGAAGCTCGGCTACAACTGGAAATACGGGCCGTTCGAACTGATCGACCGGATCGGCGCGGCGCGCCTGACCGCGCGGTTGCGCGACGAGGGACGGGCGGTGCCGCCGATCCTCGACACGGTCGGCGACCGGCGCTTCTATCGGGTGGAGGATGGCCGACGCCAGTATCTGACGCAGGACGGCACCTATGCCGATGTCGTGCGCTCCGACGGGGTGTTGCTGCTGGAGGACGTCAAGCTGCGCGCCGAACCGCTGCTGCGCAACGAATCGGCGGCGGTGTGGGACGTCGGCGACGGCGTCGCCTGCTTCGAGTTCACCGGCAAGAGCAACGCGCTCGACGACAAGGTGCTGGCGCTGATCGGCGAGGCGATCCCGCTGGTCGCGTCCCGGTTCAAGGCGCTGGTGATCTACACCGACGCCGCCAATTTCTCGGTCGGCGCGAACCTGTTCCTTGCGCTCTGGGCGGTCAAGGCGGGCCAGTGGGAGGCGATCGACCGGTTGATCGCGGGCGGGCAGCAGGCGTTCAAGGCGCTGAAATACGCGCCGTTCCCGGTCGTCGCCGCGCCGGCGGGCATGGCGCTGGGCGGGGGGTGCGAGATCAGCCTTCATGCCGACGCGATACAGGCGCATGCCGAAACCTATATGGGGCTGGTCGAGGCCGGCGCCGGACTGGTGCCGGGCTGGGGCGGGCATGGCGAGATGCTCGACCGCATCGCACGGACGCCGGGGATGCCGCGCGGGCCGATGCCGGCGGTCGCGAAGGCGTTCGAGATGATTTCGACCGCGCGGGTGTCGAAGTCGGCGGCCGAGGCGCGCGAGATGGCGCTGCTGCGCCGGAGCGACGGCATCACGATGAACCGCGACCGGCTGCTGGCCGATGCGAAGGCCAAGGCGCTGGCACTGGTCGAGGGCTATGTCGCGCCCGAACCGCCGGTGTTCCGCCTGCCCGGCGCGGGCGGGCGCGTCGCGATCGCCGACACGGTGAAGAGCTTCCGTGCCAAGGGGATGGCGACGCCCTATGACGAGGTCGTCGCCGGCCGGCTGGCGCAGGTGCTGACCGGCGGGGAGGCCGATCTGGTCGACGTGGTGAGCGAGGACGCGCTGCTGACGCTGGAACGCGAACAGTTCGCCGAGAGCATGCGGGATACGCGGACGCAGGAACGCATCGAGCATGTGCTCAAGACCGGCAAACCGCTGCGCAACTGATCGGCGCACGCAAGGATTTGGGAGACGGACATGAAGGTGGTGGTGCCGGTCAAGCGTGTGCTTGATTACAATGTGAAGCCGCGTGTGAAGGCGGACGGTTCGGGTGTGGATCTTGCGAATGTGAAGATGAGCATGAACCCGTTCGACGAGATCGCGGTCGAGGAAGCGATCCGGTTGAAGGAGCAGGGCGTGGCGAGCGAGATCGTGGTGGTCTCGATCGGTGAGCAGAAGTCGCAGGACACGCTGCGCACCGCGCTGGCGATGGGTGCCGACCGCGGCATCCTCATCACCAGCGAGACGAAGGTCGAACCGCTGGGCGTCGCCAGGCTGCTGAAGGCGGTGATCGACGAGGAAGCGCCCGGGCTGGTGATCCTCGGCAAGCAGGCGATCGACGACGACAACAACCAGACCGGACAGATGCTCGCGGCGCTCACCGGCTATCCGCAGGGCACCTTCGCCAGCAAGGTCGAGGTGTCGGGCGAGACGGTGAACGTCACGCGCGAGGTCGATGGCGGGCTGGAGACGGTGGCACTCACCCTGCCCGCGATCGTCACCACCGATCTGCGCCTCAACGAGCCGCGCTATGCCTCGCTGCCCAACATCATGAAGGCCAAGTCCAAGCCGCTGGCGGCCAGGACCGCCGCCGACTACGGCGTCGACGTGACGCCGCGGCTGACGACGGTGAAGGTCGAGGAACCGGCGAAGCGGCAGGCCGGGGTGAAGGTTGCCGATGTCGATGAGCTGGTCGGCAAGCTCAAGACGCTGGGAGTGGTCGCATGAAGACGCTGGTTTGGGTCGAACATGACGGGCAGGCGGTCAGGGACGCGACCTATGCCGCGGTCACCGCCGCGGCGAAGCTGGGCGAGGTCGAGGTGCTGGTCGCGGGACAGGGCGTCGACGGCGTCGCGCAGGCTGCGGCGCAGATCGCCGGGGTGACGAAGGTGCTGGTCGCCGACGACGCGGCGTTCGCGCACAATCTGCCCGAGAATGTCGCGCCGCTGGTGGTCGAGCTGATGGGTACGCGCGACGCGTTCCTCGCCGCCGCCACCACGACCGGCAAGAACATCGCGCCGCGCGTCGCCGCGCTGCTCGACGTGATGCAGATTTCGGAGATCCTGTCGGTCGAGGGACCGGACAGCTTCACCCGGCCGATCTATGCCGGCAACGCCATCGCCACGGTGAAGACCAGCGACCCCAAGCTGGTGCTGACGGTACGCGGCACCGCGTTCGACAAGGCGGCGCCGACCGGCGGCACGGCGACGGTCGAGGCGGCCGCATCGACCGGCGGTGCCAGTGCTGATCGGGGCGTGTCGCGCTTCGTCGGTGCCGAGATCGCGGCATCGGAACGCCCCGAGCTGACCAGTGCGAAGATCATCGTCTCGGGCGGGCGCGCGCTGGGGTCCGAAGAGCAGTTCCACGCGCTGATCGATCCGCTGGCCGACAAGCTGAACGCCGCGGTCGGCGCGTCGCGCGCGGCGGTGGACGCGGGCTATGCGCCCAACGACTATCAGGTCGGCCAGACCGGCAAGATCGTCGCGCCCGAAGTCTATATCGCGGTCGGCATCTCGGGCGCGATCCAGCATCTGGCGGGCATGAAGGACTCCAAGGTCATCGTCGCGATCAACAAGGACGAGGACGCGCCGATCTTCCAGGTCGCCGATGTCGGGCTGGTCGGCGACCTGTTCACGCTGGTGCCGGAGTTGACCGCCAAGCTGTGAGTGAAGCAGCGCCAAGCTGCTGAACGGTGCGCGCGGGGCAAAGCCCCCCAAGCGCACATAGCGACGGCCGGCCGGCGTCGCCACACCGACGACCGACGACGCGGGGTTTATCCCCGCGGCGGCCTACCCCGTAAGATCAACGATCCTCCCCGGCACGGGGAGGGGGACCATGCGCAGCATGGTGGAGGATGGTTTCCACGCAGAGACGCGGCAGCGTTCGCGGCCCGCCCCCTCCACCAGCTACGCTGGTCCCCCTCCCCGTGCCGGGGAGGATTTCTACCCCCCGCTACTTCGCCGCCACCGGCAACGGCACCGCCGGATCGAGCGGAATCGCCACCCGCTTCGCCCGTTCACGCTTCGATGGCCCGCCCTTCACCCCGCGCACGATGTCGCCAAGCAGCTTGCCGACGTCCTTGTATTCGCCCGGCTCTTCGCAGCAGCTGCCCGGATCGACCAGCTTGCCCACCGCGCGGACGAGGAACGTGCCGCCGCCGAAGATATCGACGCCGGTGGTGCATCCTTCCGAGCGGGTCGCGCACGGGCTGATCGCCGCCACCTCCGCGCCGCGGCCGTCGGCATAGGGGTTTGATGCCAGCGGTCGGTCGGGCGGGGTGCGTTCGCCCGGCAGGGGGATGCGCGAGTCGCGCGCCGCTTCGCCGCACACGAGGATCTCATCGTCCTGCGAGTTGCGTCGCCGCGAGGCGCAGGGGTCCGCGAGGATGGAAATACGCTCGGGCGGGGCGCGCAGCGGGACCGCAGGTGTGGCGGCCTGTCCGGCGAGCAGCAGCATCATGGCATGTATCGGCATCGGTCCCATATCCTTCGCGCATGGCCCGATGCCACCCCTAGCACTTGTCGCGACGGCTGACGACGCGGTAGCGTGGCGCCATGCTGCTGCCGCTCCTGCTCCTCGCCGCCCAGGCCCCTGCCCCCTCCGCGCAGGACCGTGCGCGCGCCGAACGGGTGCTGCAACGCGCGCCGATCATCGACGGGCATAACGACCTGCCGTGGGGCATTCGCGAGCATCATCATGCCGCGGTCGAATCGGTCGACCTGACCGCCGATACCAGCCGGATCGACCCGCCGCTGCAGACCGACCTGCCGCGCATGGCGCGCGGCCATGTCGGCGGGCAGTTCTGGTCGGTGTGGATCCCGGCGGCGACGACCGGCCCGGCGGCGGTGGAGACGACGATCGAACAGATCGACATCGTCCGCCGGATGATCGCCGCCAATCCGGCGCGCATGGCGCTGGCGCGCGACGCGGCCGACATGGCGCGCATCGCGAAGAGCGGTCGGATCGCCTCGCTGATCGGCGTGGAGGGCGGGCACCAGATCGACGGGCGGCTGTCGGTGCTGCGCCAATATTACAATCTCGGCGTACGCTACATGACGCTGACCCATACCAAGAGCGTCGGCTGGGCCGATGCGTCGACCGACACCCCGCAGGCGAACGGCCTGACCCCGTTCGGGCGGCAGGTGGTGCAGGAGATGAACCGGCTGGGCATGCTGGTCGACATATCGCATGTGTCCGACGCGACGATGGCGGCGGCGCTGGCGGTGTCGAGGGCGCCGGTGATCGCGTCGCATTCCAACGCGCGTGCGCTGGCCGACCGGCCGCGCAACATTCCCGACGACCTGCTGCGTGCAATCGGGGCCAAGGGCGGCGTGGTGATGGTCAACGCCTATCCCGCGTTCCTGTCCAGCGAATGGAATGCGTGGGACAATCGTCGCGGTGCCTTTGCCAGGGCACAGGGGCTGCCGGGCAATCGCTATGGCGTGCAGACGCCGCCGGCGATCCGGGCGTGGGAAGCCGCCAACCCCGCGCCGCGCGTGACGGCGGCGACGATGGCCGACCATGTCGAGCATATCGCGAAGGTCGCCGGTCGTGCCTCCGTCGGGATCGGCGGCGATTATGACGGGATTTCAGGCACCGGGCCGGAGGGCATGGGCGGGGTCGACGGTTATCCGCTGCTGTTCGCCGAACTGGCGCGGCGCGGGTGGAGCGACGCCGACCTCGCGGCGCTGGCGCAGGGCAATGTGTTGCGGGCGCTGGGACAGGCGGAGGCGGTGGCGAAGACGATGGCGGGGCAGCGCCCGGTCGACGCTATCTATCCCTGACCGGGGCGAAGCGCAGCAGCGCCGCGCCGAGCAGCGCCGAGAGCAGCGATCCGGCCAGCACGCCGATCTTCACCTGATCGATCGCCGCGGCATCGCCGGCAAAGGCGAGGCCGCCGATGAACAGGCTCATGGTGAAGCCGATCCCGGCCAGCGCCGCGACGCCCCACAGCTGGACCCAGTTCGCGTCCCCCGGCCGCGGCGACAGCCCGGTCCGCACCGCCAGCCAGATCGCGCCGAGCACGCCGACCTGCTTGCCGACGAACAGCCCGACGGCGACCGCCAGCGGCAGCGGCGCCCACAGGATCGACAGCGGCACGCCGGTCACCGCCACCCCGGCGTTGACGAAGCCGAACACCGGCACCACGCCGAACGCGACCCACGGATGGATGGCATGTTCCAGCCGGTGCAGCGGCGAATCGATCGCTTCGGGCGCACCGGGGGTGGGCTTTGCCGGGATCGTCATGGCGACCAGCACGCCCGCGACGGTAGCGTGGATGCCCGACAGGAACACGAAATACCACAGCGGCACGGCGAGGATCAGATAGGGGGCAAGCCGCATCACGCCGCTGCGGTTGAGTGCGACGAGCATCGCCAGCACCAGGGCTGCCCCTGCCAATGCCGTGAGGTCGAGGTCGCTGGTATAGCCCAGCGCGATGATCGCCACCGCGCCCATGTCGTCGACGATCGCCAGCGTCGTGAGGAACAGTTTGAGGGCCGCCGGCACCCGTTTGCCCAGCAGCGCCATGACCCCGACCGCAAAGGCGATGTCGGTCGCCGCCGGGATCGCCCAGCCCCGCGCGATACCGGGCGCGTTTCGTGCCACCAGCAGGTAGAGGATCGCCGGCACCGCCATCCCGGCGGCGGCCGCGATCACCGGCAGGCGGCGTTGCTCCCATGTCGCCAGCCGCCCGTCGACCAGCTCGCGCTTTATCTCCAGCCCGACCAGCAGGAAGAACAGCGCCATCGCCGCGTCGTTGACCCACAGGTGCAACGTCATCGCGCCGTGGCGTTCGCCGAGCACCGGTCCGGTCACGAGGTGCAGCAGGTGGAAATAGGCGGTGGCGGTGCCGGGCCAATTGGCAAGCAGCAGCGCGATCGCCGAGGCCAGCATCAGGACGATTCCCCCCGATGCCTCGCCATGGAGAAACGCACGCAGCATGGAACGGGGGCGGGTCATGCCCCGCCCCTAGCAAATCCTTCCCCGCTGCGGGGAGGAGTTTCAGTCGCGCAGCAGATCGTTGATGCTGGTCTTCGACCGGGTCTGCGCGTCGACGCGCTTGACGATCACCGCACAGTACAGCGCGGGCTTGCCGTCGCCGCCGCCGATCGAGCCGGGCACCACCACCGCATAGGGCGGGACTTCGCCGCGGAACGTTTCGCCGGTCGCGCGGTCGATGATTTTGGTCGAGGCACCGAGATACACGCCCATCGACAGGACGGCGCCTTCGCCGACGCGGACACCCTCCGCCACTTCCGCGCGCGCGCCGATGAACGCGCCGTCGCCGATGATGACCGGATCGGCCTGCAGCGGTTCGAGCACGCCGCCGATGCCCGCGCCGCCCGACAGGTGGACGTTGCGGCCGATCTGCGCGCAGCTGCCGACGGTCGCCCAGGTATCGACCATCGTGCCTTCGCCCACATAGGCGCCGATGTTGACGAAGCTGGGCATCAGGATCGCGCCCTTGCCAACGAACGCGCCGCGGCGGACGATGCTGCCGGGTACCGCGCGGAAGCCGGCCTCGCGGAAGCGGTGTTCGCCCCAGCCGGTGAACTTGCCGGGCACCTTGTCGAACCAGTTGGTGCCGCCGGGGCCGTCCATCACCTGGTTGTCGTTCAGGCGGAACGACAGCAGCACCGCCTTCTTCAGCCACTGGTTGACCTGCCAGCCGCCGCCCTCGACCGGTTCGGCCACCCGCGCCTCGCCCGAATCGAGCAGCGCGAGCGCGGCGTCGACCGCATTGCGGACCTCGCCCTGCGTGTGGACGGTCAGTTCGGCGCGGTTTTCCCAGGCGGTATCGATCTGGGCGGCAAGGTCGGTCATGATTCCTCCACGAAGCGTAGCCACGCGACGATATCGTGCGTGGTGTAATCGATATGGTCGCGCGCCACGGGCGGCCCCTGTTCGGACCCGTTGTCGACCCACACGGTGGTCATCCCCACCGCCTTGGCCGGCACGAGGTTGCGCGCCATGTCCTCGGCGAACAGCGCGGTCGTCGGATCGATCGCCCACGCGGCGCACAGCCCGGCATAGGCGCTGACATGCGGTTTGGGGCGATAGGCGGTGGCGTGGATGTCGTGAATCCCCGCGAAACTGTCCGACAGGCCGAGCCGCGCCAGCACGCGCGTGGCATAGGGCACGTCGCCGTTGGTGAAGACCAGCTTGCGTCCCGGCAGCCCCGCCAGCAACCGCGGCAGGTCGGGATCGGGCACCAGCGGCGACAGGTCGATATCGTGGACGAAGTCGAGGAAATGGTGCGGATCGACCGCCTGTTCGGCCATCAGCCCCGACAGCGACGTGCCGTGGTTGTGGAAATGCATCTTCTGCACCCGGTGCGCTTCGTCGATATCGCAATCCAGCAGGTCGCAGATATACCGCCCCATCCGCGCCTCGATCTCGGCGAACAGGTTGGACGACGCCGGGTACAGCGTGTTGTCCAGATCGAAGATCCAGTCGCGGACATGGGAAAGCGCGGGCAGCATCGGGTGCGGGCTGTAGGCGGGTGCAACGCAAGCGGCAAGCCGATCCTCCCCATATCATGGGGCGGGGGACCAGCGCAGCTGGTGGAAGGGGGTTGGCCGCGCAACGCAACCCCCGTGGATGCCGACACCCCCCTCCACCACCGCTACGCGGCGGTCCCCCTCCCCGCGGAGCGGGGAGGATCTTTCAGGCGGCTTCGGTGCCTTCGATCCAGCCGCCGCCTAGCACCCGGTCGCCGGCATAGAGCACCGCCGCCTGCCCCGGCGCGACACCATATTCGGGGGCGTCGAACAGCAGCCGTTCGCCCGCCAGCCGCGCGGGCACCGGTTTGGCCATCGATCGCACCTTGGCGGTCAGCGGCCCGGCATGGTCGCCGCCGATCCAGTTGATGCCGGACAGGTGCGCCGCGCCGACCGCCAGCGCGCTGCGGGGTCCCACGACCAGTCGCCTGGTCGCCGGTTCGAGGCGAACGACGTAGAGCGGTTCGGCGAGGCCGCCGATCTCCAGCCCGCGGCGCTGTCCGACGGTATAGCCGACCAGCCCGCCATGGCGGCCCAATATCCGCCCTTCCAGATCGACGATCTCGCCGCCTTCGCGCGCTTCGGGGCGCAGCTTGCGGACGAGGCCGGCATAATCGCCGTCGGGAACGAAGCAGATGTCCTGGCTGTCGGGCTTGCCAGCGACGCCCAGCCCCAGTTCGGCGGCGATCTCGCGCACGCGCGCCTTGGGCATCGCGCCCAGCGGAAAGCGCAGGAAATCGAGCTGGTCCTGCGTCGTCGCGAACAGGAAATAGCTCTGGTCGCGCGCCGGGTCGACCGCGCGGTGCAGTTCGGCACCGTTCGGCCCCATCACGCGGCGGATATAATGACCGGTCGCGAGGGCATCGGCGCCGAGGTCGCGGGCGAGTGCGAATAGGTCGGTGAATTTCGGGCCCATGTTGCACTTCACGCACGGGATCGGCGTGCGCCCCGCCAGATAGGCGTCGGCGAAATCGTCGATCACCGTCTCGCGGAAGCTGCTTTCGTGGTCGAACACGTAATGCGCGATGCCGAGCCGATCGCACACCGCGCGGGCATCGCGGATGTCGCGCCCGGCGCAGCACGACCCCGCCCGCCCCACCGCCGCGCCATGGTCGTAGAGCTGCAACGTGACGCCGATCGTCTCCGCCCCGGTCGCATGGGCGAGCGCCGCCACGACCGAACTGTCGACGCCGCCCGACATCGCCACGACGATGCGGCGCGCGGAAACGGGGGAATCGAGCTGAAAATCGCCAAGGTCCATGGCGTGCCAGATAGGCGTTCCGCGAGCCGCTTGCAAAAATACGCGGCCATTTACCGGACCTTCAGCAGTCGTCCCCCATAACGCCATGCGATATCCACCTGGAAAGACGCCTTGGACCTCAGTTTCGCCCGTTTCGATCGTGGTGCCACGATCACCGCCTTGCCGACGGAGCTGGCCGTGTTGCTGGCTGCGGCGACCGGGCGGCAGGCGGCGACGCCGACGGCGCGGCTGCAGACCCGGCTGGTCTGGAAACGCGCCCCGGTGTCGTTGCTGAACCCGACCGACGGGGCGTTCAACGGGTGGACGGCGACGCTCCTGCGGGCGTGTGCCGCACCGGAATACCGGTCCACCGCGAACCTTTGGTGGGGGGCCGGCGAATGAAGACCATGTTTACCTAGCCGTTTTAGCGGATGTTCAACCGCGTTCGCGTATGACCGCGCAAGAAGGTTTGAGGGGCAGTTGCCCCGGCTCGAGGTCCAGTATGATTGAGAACCAGAAGATCCGTCCGGCAAAGGTGATCGGCCCGTTGGGGGAACCCCTCACGGTCGATTCGCTGCCACCGCCCGAAACGACCCGGTGGGTCGTGCGCCGCAAGGCGGAGGTCGTCGCGGCGGTGAACGGCGGTCTGCTGAGCGTCGACGACGTGTGCCAGCGCTACAACCTGTCGGCGGAGGAGTTCGCCGGATGGCAGCGCGCGGTCGACCGGTCGGGGATGCCCGGACTGCGCGTCACCCGGATCCAGCACTACAAGTCGCTGTACGAGCGCCAGCAACGCAAATATTGATCGACCAAGTTAAAACGGAGGCGGAACAAGCCAGTCCCTTATGAGTCTTTCCCCCAGTACGCCCGGTACGAAATTGCCGGGTTGCAGATCGCAAATGGAGGGACGTCTCATGGGTATCATCATCTGGCTGGTCGTAGGCGGCGTCGTGGGCTGGTTGGCCAGCATCATCATGCGGACCGATGCGCAGCAGGGCATCATCCTGAACGTGGTCGTCGGCATCGTCGGCGCGGTGATCGCAGGGTTCGTGACCGGTGCGAACATCAACAACGGCATCACCGTGATGAGCTTCCTGTATTCGCTGCTGGGCGCCGTCGTCCTGCTGGCGATCGTGAACCTCGTGCGTCGCGGTTCGGTGCGTTAATCCACCGATTCCCCTGACGACAGGACGGGCCGTCCCCCCTCGGAGGGCGGCCCGTTCGCGTTTCAGCCGCCGGTGAGGTCCGACAGGTCGGCGCGCATCACCACCCGGACGCCGCCGGGATCGTAGCGGACCTCGCTGTTGCCGGTGCCGGCGAGGCCGAGCCGCAACAGCTTCGACCCGAAACCGCGACGCGGCGGCGCCACGACGACCGGGCCACCCTGTTCCAGCCACGTCATCTCGATCCACCCGTCGGCGACGTCCCATGCCAGCGCGATATGACCGTCGGCGTTCGACAGCGCGCCGTATTTGACGGCATTCGTCCCCAGTTCGTGCAGGATCAGCGCCAGTGCCAGCGCCGCCCGCGGGCCCAACGCGACATCGGGTCCGCGGATCGCCAGCCGTTCGTCGCAGCCGAACACCGCCAGCACCTGTCCGATCGTCGTGCGCATGTCCGCACCGACCCAGTTGCGTTCGACCAGCACGTCGTGCGCGACGCCCAGCGTCTGCAACCGCCGTTCGAACGCCTCCAGCGGCGAACGATCAACCGATCCGCGCAGCGTCTGCGACGCGATCGCCTGCACCATCGACAGCGTGTTCTTCAGCCGGTGCGCCATTTCCTGGACGAGCAACGTCTGGCGGGTTTCCGATTCGACCTGCGCCATGCCAACCTCGACCCGGTCGGCGACCTTGCGCAGGAATGCAATGTCCTCGGGCGTCCAGCGTCGCGGTTCGCGCGCCTGGACGATGAAGGCGGAGATGCTGCACCCGTCGCGCCGGACCGGCACGACGACGAATGCGCCGATCGCCCGACCGGCCAGCGCCGCCGCCTGCGCCATGGTGCGCGGATCGGTGCGGACGTCGTCGACCACCACCACGTCGCCATGCGCGATCGCCGCCGCGACGTCGCCATAATCGGCGAAGCGCTGGCCGCCGGTCAGCGATGCGCCCTCGACGGCAGTCCAGTCGAGTTCGATCTCGACCGTCGATCCGGTCGTGTCGATCCGGCCGAACCCGGCGCAGGCGACGTCGAGCGTCGTGCCGACCAGCGCCGATGCCGTCCGGGCGACGTCGGCGACGCTGTGGCAGTCGCGCAGCGTATCGCCCAGTTCGATCAGTGCCGCCTGTCGCCGCGTCGTCGCCCGTTCGTCGGTCACGTCGCGCAGGATCGCGCCGAACCGGTCGCCCGCGATCCGGAAGCAATGGCCGCGGAACCACCGGCGCAGATGCGGCACATGATGCACGAAGCCGATCGGCTGGCCATCGGCCAGCATCGCGGCCAGTTGATCGGCCCAATGCGCCGGTGCCGCCGGATCCAGCTGTCGCCCGGTCGATGCCAGCATCGTCGCGCGATCGAATCCCGACAGCGCGAACCATGCGGGGTTGGCATCGACGAACCGCCAGTCGACGATGCGGCCGGCGCCATCGCGGATCGCCTCGCCCAGCGCGAAGCCGTCGCTGATATTCTCGAACAGGCTCTGCCAGCGTTGCTCGTTGCCGTTCAGCGCCGCCTCCGCCGCCGCCATCCGGTCCAGCGTCGCGTCGCGTTCGGCCAGCAACCGGCGCAGTTCGAGCGTCGCCGCCGCCTGTCGCGCCAGGCTGCCCAGCATGTCCCGCTGCGTCTCGCTCAGGCCATCGGGCCGGGCGACGGTGTCGATCACGCACAGCGTGCCGATGGCGACACCCTCGCCCACGCGCAGCGGCACGCCGGCATAGAAGCGCACCTGCGGCCCGCCCGCCACGATCCCGCTGTTGCGGGTGCGCGGGTCGAGCGACAGGTCGGGGATGACGAGGATGTCGTCGCTTGCCAGCGCATGGGTGCAGATCGCATCGTCGAGCGACGTACCGCACAGATCGGTGCCGACCTGCGCCATGAACCATTGCCGATCCGCGGCAAGGACCGTTACCAGCGCGACCGGCGCGGCACAGACCTGCGCGGCCAGGCGGGCGAGGTCGCCCTGCGCGCCGTCGCCGATCGCCTCAATCAGCCGATAGTCGCGAATGGCCGCCAGTCGCCGGTCCGACCCGTCCGTATCGATCGTCGCCCCCATCGCCCGAATGCCCCCATGGCCGTGACCGGAATAGCAATTACCCCCGAACGGCACAAGGGCCGCGCCAGATTGGCACGGCCCTTGCAGAATATGGACGACGTCCGGCGGCGCGGATCAGACCGATTCGGCCGCCTTGCTGCGCGCCGCGAAACTCTTGCGCAGCTTCTGCAGCTTGGGCGGGATCACCGCCATGCAGTACGGATTGCGCTGCCCTTCACCGTCCCAATATTCCTGGTGATAGTCCTCGGCCGGGTACCAGGTCGTCAGCGGTTCGATGGTGGTGACGATCGTGCCGCGCCCCTCGCCCGCGCGCTCGATCCCGGCGCGTGCCGCAGCCTCCTGCTCTGCGTCGTGCGGGAAGATCGCCGAGCGATACTGGGTGCCGATGTCGTTCCCCTGCCGGTTCAGCTGCGTCGGGTCGTGCGTCGCGAAGAAGATGTCGAGCATGTCGGCATAGCTGATGACGGCGGGGTCGTAGGTGACGCGGATCGCCTCCGCATGGCCGGTATCGCCGCCGCATACCTGCTTGTAGGTCGGGTGTTCCACCGATCCGCCGATATAGCCGCTTTCGACCTGTTCGACGCCGATCACGTCGCGGAACACTGCCTCGGTGCACCAGAAACATCCGCCGGCGAAGGTCGCCTGTTCGGTAGCCATTGCACAATCTCCTCTGGTCAGAGAGATAGGCGCGGACGCAAGCGGTGCAATCGGGGGTACGGTAATGGGCAAGGTTCTGGTCACGGGCGGCGCGGGCTATATCGGCAGTCACGCGGTGCTGGCGCTGCTGGATGCGGGCCATGACGTCGTCGTGGTCGACAATCTCGTCACCGGCTTCGACTGGGCGGTCGATCCCCGCGCGGCGCTGGTCGTCGCCGACATCAGCGACGACTTGGCGATGGGCAAGGCGATCGCCGGGCACGACGTCCATGCGATCCTGCACTTCGCCGGATCGGTGGTGGTGCCCGAATCGGTCGAGAACCCGCTGAAATATTATCGCAACAACACCGCTGCCTCGCGCAGCCTGATCGAGAGCGCGGTGGCGGGCGGGGTGAAGCATTTCATCTTCTCCTCGACCGCAGCGACCTATGGCATTCCCGAGGTCGTGCCGGTGCGCGAGGACAGCCCCAAGCAGCCGATCAACCCGTACGGCATGTCGAAGCTGATGACCGAGATCATGCTGGCCGACGTCGCCGCCGCACATCCGATCAACTATGCGGCACTGCGTTACTTCAACGTCGCCGGTGCCGATCCCAAGGGCCGCTCGGGCCAGTCGACGGCGGGCGCGACCCACCTCATCAAGGTCGCGGTGGAGGCGGCGACGGGCAAGCGCGGCCATGTCGGCGTCTACGGCACCGACTTCGCGACGCCCGACGGCACCGGCGTGCGCGACTATATCCATGTCAGCGACCTCGCCGACGCACACGTCCACGCGCTCGACCTGCTGATGGCCGATCCCGCCAGCAGCCACACGATGAACGCCGGCTATGGCCGTGGCTATTCGGTGCTCGAAGTGCTCGACGCGGTCGACCGGGTGACCAACCACACCATCGAACGCCGGCTGGAAGGGCGCCGGGCGGGCGATCCCGACGCGCTGGTCGCCGACAATGGCAAGATCCTGTCGACGCTGCCGTGGCGGCCGCAGCATGCCGATCTCGACCAGATCGTGCGCGACGCGCTGGCATGGGAGCGCAAGCTGGCCGAGCGCAACGCCGGGTAGCTATTTGTCCGGCAGCACCTGATCGGCGACGCCCCATCCCGCCAGCAGGCGGCTGTCGGCGCGTTTCAGCAGGTCGTCGGCGTCGCGGATCGTCCAGCGTGCCGGACTGTCGATATCGTCGAGTTCGCGCCATGCGACCGGGGCGGCCACCGGCGCGCCGGCCCTCGCCCGGGCGGAATAGGGCAGGACGGCGGTGCTGCCGCGCTGGTTGCGCAGCCAGTCGATGAAGATGCGGCCCTTTCGCTTCGCCTTCGCCATCGTCGCGACGAAGCGGTCGGGTTCGGCCTGGGCCAGCGCGCGGGCGAAGCGATCGGCGAAGTCCTTGACCGCCGGCCATTCGGCCTGCGGGGTCAGCGGCACGACGACATGCACCCCCTTGCCGCCCGACAGCATCGCGAAGCTGGCGAGGCCGAGATCGGCGAGATGGCGGTGGATGTCGTGCGCGGCGCGCTTCACGTCGCCGAAATCGAGCCCCTCGTCGGGATCGAGGTCGAACACCATCCGGTCGGGCCGCTCGACATCGGCGACTCCGGCACCCCAGCCGTGGAACTCGATCGTCCCCATCTGTACGCAGGCGAGCAGCCCGTCGGCGTCGCGGACATAGAGATAGGGTTCGCGCCCGCCGTCCTTTTCGGCGATTTCGACCGACCGGACGGCGTCGCCGAAGCTGCCGGCATCGTGCTTCTGGAAAAAGCATGCCTTGGCCCGACCCTGCGGACAGCGCACGAGGCTGATCGGCCGGTCGGCGGCCCAGGGCAGCAGCAGCGGTGCGACGGTTTCGACATAGGTGGCGAGGTCGCACTTGGTCAGGCGGTCACCCGGAAAGATCACCCGGTCGGGACTGGTGATGCGCGGGTTGGGCTTGGCAGCCACCGCCACCGGCGTCTCGCGCACCACGTCCTTCGCCGCCTTGTCGCCGCGCAGGCCGATGAAGCTCGCATGGCGGACGATGTTGTCGGCGGTGAATTCGGCGAAGGCGATTTCCGCGACCAGCACCGGCTTCACGAACCGCGCCCCGCGTCGGATCGCGGCAGGCAAATCCAGCGGCGGCGTCTTGCGGGCGAGCGGTGCGAGCGCGTCATGGACCTGTGCCAGCGTCGCCGTATTGAACCCGGTGCCGACCCGGCCGGCATAGGTCAGGCCGCCCTTCCCCTGCACGCCAAGCAGCAGCGACTTGAACGGCCGCCCGCGCGCCTCGCTCGGGCTCCAGCCGACGATCACGAATTCCTGCCGGTGGGTGCATTTCACCTTCACCCACGCCTTCGACCGGGTGCCGCGATAGGGGGCATCGGCCTGTTTCGACACGATGCCCTCATAGCCTTCGCGGCACATCGCCGCGAACAGTTGCTCGCCCGACCCGGTGACGTGGTCGGAATAAGCGATGCGCGCGTCGGCGCCGGTGAGCGCTGCACGCAGCCGTTCCTTGCGGGCAACGAGCGGTGCGTCGCGGTGATCGCCCTCGGCATCATGCAGCAGGTCGAACACGAAGCAGCGCATGTCACCGCCCTCCTTGATCGCCGCCTGCAAGGTCGAGAAATCGGGCCTGCCGTCGTCGAGCGCGACGACCTCGCCATCCAGCAAAAGCCCGGGCGGCAGCGACGCGGCGGCCTGCGCAATGGAAGGAAACTTGGTCGTCCAGTCGAGCCCGGTGCGGGTATGGATCCGGGGGCCGTCGCCACCGGTCGCGATCAGGATGCGATAGCCGTCATATTTGACCTCGTGCAGCCAGTTGCTGCCCGTGGGCACGCTGTCGACCAGGGTCGCCAGTTGCGGTTCGACGAAGGCGGGGCGGGCGGCCTTCGCCCTTGCCCGCTTCTTCGCTTTCACCGGCGGTTCGTCGGCGGCGATCTCCTCCATCGTCCGTCCGGTCTTCACGCTGGTCAGCATCGTCGCCGTCAGCGTGTCGGTGCCGCCGGCCTCGCCGTCCGCGACCTTGCGCAGCAGCCAGTTCTCGCGCTTCTCGTTGCCGCGGGGCTTGAGACGGACCAGCAGCCATTCGCCGCGCATCCGCTGTCCGGCGAGCACGACGTGCAGATGGCCCTTCTCCAGATCCCTGGCCGACTTGCCCTTGATCGGCGACCACGTCCCCTCGTCCCACAGCATCACCGTGCCGCCGCCATATTCGCCTGCGGGGATCACCCCTTCGAAACCGGCATAGGACAGCGGATGGTCCTCGGTCCGCACCGCCAGCCGCTTCTGGTCGGGATCGAGGCTGGGGCCGCGCGTCACCGCCCAGCTCTTGAGCACCCCGTCGATCTCGATCCGGAAATCATAGTGCAGCCGCGTCGCGTCGTGCTTCTGGACGAGGAAGCGGTTGCCCCTGCCCTTCGCCAGCGTCCCCGCTGGTTCGGCCGTGCGCGCGAAATCGCGCCTGGCGTTGTAGGTCGCCAAGGGGTCGGGCTTGCGCGCCATGTCAGGCGCGCTTGCGCGTCGTCGCGGTCTTTTTCGCCGGCGCACGCTTCTTGGGCACCGCCTTCTTTGCGGCGGGCTTGGCCGACGCGCCCTTTTCCAGCGACTTCTTGAGCGCCGCCATCAGGTCGACGACATTGCCGCCGCTCGAGCGTTCGTCGTCTTGCGTATCGACGATCTTGCGGCCCTTGGCCTTCACCTTGCGTTGGACAAGGTCCTTGAGCGCATCGACATAGCGGTCGTGGAACTCCTGCGGATCGAACTTCGCGGTCTTCTTGGCGATCAGCGTTTCCGCCAGGTCGAGCAAGTCCTCGTCGGGCTTGGCATCGGGAATCTCGCGGAAATAGCTCTGCGCGCGATTGACCTCGTCGGCATAGCGCAGCGTTTCCAGCACCAGCCCGCGTCCGCAGGGTTTGAGGCTGACGACATATTCGCGCCCGCGCAGCGCCAGCTGCCCCAGACCGGCCTTCTTCGTCCGCTTGAGCGCCTCGCGCAGGACGATGAACGCTTCCTCGGCGAGGTCGTCGGCAGGCACCACGAAATAGGGTTTTTCGTAATAGATCACGTCGATCTCGTGCGCGTCGACGAACTGGGTCAGCTCCAGCGTCTTCTTCGACTCCAGCTTGACCGCGTCGATCTCCTCCTGGTCGAGCAGGACGTACTCGCCCTTCTCAATCTGGTAACCCTTCATGATCTCGTCGGGGTCGACCGGGCCGATGCCGGTCACCGACTTCTCGTAATGGATCGGCTTGCCGCTGGGTTCGTGGATCTGGCGGAAGCTGATGCTCGCCCCCGATCTGGTCGCGCTGTAGATCTCGACCGGGATCGAAACGAGGGCGAGGCGGATCTGCCCCTGCCAATATGCCCGTGCCGCCATGCCACCGCCCCCGAAATCGTTGCTCAACCGATTCAATTCGCAGGGGAAAGAGTCGTTCCGTCCGGGGCATGGCGGGCGGGGTGAAATCCGCCGCGAAAAAGCGTATGGCGACGCGATGACCGATCCCTTCGTCCTGTTCGACCAGTGGTTCGCCGAAGCGCGCGACAGCGAGCCGAACGACCCCAATGCGATGGCGCTCGCCACCGCCGATGCCGACGGCCGGCCATCGGTGCGGATGGTGCTGCTGAAAGGGCACGGCCCCGACGGTTTCGTGTTCTATACCAACCGCGAGGGGCGCAAGGCCGCCGAGCTGGCCGCCAATCCGAACGCGGCGCTGCTGTTCCACTGGAAATCGCTGCGCCGGCAGATCCGGATCGAGGGGCCGGTGACGCTCGCGACCGATGCAGAATCGGACGCCTATTTCGCATCGCGCGGCCGCGATTCGCAGCTGGGTGCCTGGGCATCGGAGCAGTCGCGCCCGCTCGCCGACCGGGCGACGTTCGAGGCGCGCTTCGCGCAGATCGAGGCGCGCTTCGCCGGGCAGGACGTGCCGCGCCCGCCCTTCTGGGGCGGCTACCGCGTCACACCGCGTACGATCGAGTTCTGGCAGGACCGCGCGCACCGGCTGCACGAACGCCGCGTCTTCACCGCGACCGACGGGGGCTGGTCCGAAGGATTGCTGTTCCCATGACCGAGACCGAACGCCGGCGGGTGATCCCGCTCGCCACCCGCGCCGCCATCGCGTCGGTGACGATGGCGCTGTTCCTGCTGGCGCTGAAGGGCTTTGCGGCATGGCATACCGGGTCGGTGGCGATGCTCGGCAGCCTTGCCGACACCGCGCTCGACCTGCTCGCCTCGCTCGTCACGCTGTACGGCGTGCGCCTCGCCGCGACGCCCGCCGACCACGACCATCGTTTCGGGCACGGCAAGGCGGAGGCGCTGGCCGCACTGTTCCAGGTGATGCTCATCACCGCATCGGCGGCGGGCATCGCGTGGCGCGCGATCGCCGCCTTCGGTGCGCCGGGCGAGACGCAGGACGTCGAGTTCGGCATTGGCGTGTCGGTGATCGCGATCCTCGCCACCTTCGCGCTGCTGGCATACCAGAAATCAATCATCGACCGCACCGGATCGGTCGCGATCCGGGCGGACAATGTCCATTACCAGAGCGATCTGCTGCTCAACCTCGCGGTGATCGTCGCGATGGTGCTCGACCAGATGTTCGGGGTGCGCGGTGCCGATCCGGTGATGGGCATCCTGATCGCGCTGTGGCTCGGCTGGGGCGCGTTCCAGGCGTCGAGCCAGGCGATCGACCAGCTGATGGACAAGGAATGGCCCGAGGACGAGCGCCGCGCCTTCCTCGACGTCGCCGCCCGGCAGGAGGGCCTGCGCGGTATCCACGACTTCCGCACCCGCCGGTCGGGCAGCCACGATTTCGCGCAGTTCCACATGGAGGTCGCGCGCGACATGACCGTCGCCGATGCGCATGACGTGGTCGAAGGCGTCGAACGCGCGCTGCGCCGCGCATTCCCGAAGGTCGAGGTGCTGATCCACCTCGATCCCGAAGGCCATGTCGATACCGACAATCCGCTGGTCGAGGCCGACGTGACGCCGCACTGGTTCGGCAAGCGCGTGGGCAGCTATTGATGGCGATGCCGTTCACCGTGGTCGACGCGTTCGCCGACCGCCCGTTCACCGGCAATCCGGCGGCGGTGATGCTGCTCGACGCATGGCCCGACGATGCGCTGCTCCAGTCGATCGCGCTGGAGCATAACCTGTCCGAAACCGCCTTCGCCGTGCCGATGACGGGCGAGGCGGATTACGAGCTGCGCTGGTTCACGCCGACGACCGAGGTCGCGATGTGCGGCCATGCCACGCTGGCGAGCGGCCATGTGCTGATCGGCGATCGCCGCGCCGTCCGCTTCGCCACGCGCAGGGCCGGGGTGCTGATCGTCGGCCGCGACGGCGACGGCTACACGCTGGACCTGCCGGCGACGCGGGTCGCCCCCGCCCCCGATGCGGCTTTGCTGGCGGCGCTCCACGTCGAGGGCGACGTCTTCGCCAGCGTTTCGGGCGCGGAGCAGACCAGCATCGTCCTGGTCGCGGACGCGGCGACGGTGCGCGGCTGCGCGCCCGACATGGCGGCGCTGGCGGCATGCGAGGTGATGGCGATCGTCACCGCGCCGGGCGACGTCGCCGATATCGTCAGCCGGGTGTTCGTGCCCGCCTGGGGCGTCGACGAGGACCCGGTCACCGGATCGGCCCATGCCGCGCTCGCGCCGTTCTGGACCGAACGGCTGGGACGCGATCGGCTCACCGCGTTCCAGGCGAGTGCGCGCGGGGGGCATCTGACTTGTACGCTGGCAGGGGAGCGTGCGGTGCTGGGGGGGCGTTGCGTGACGGTGATGCGGGGTCAGCTTCTGCTCTGACCATGAGCGTTTCCGGTCGAACGATACGTCCGTGAATGTCGACCGGCCCGAACCTTCCGACCGCTCCGCGCCTTTTCGCCTTTGCGTGAGCCAACTTTCTCCTTCCCCTTGCAAAGCAGCACTTCGGTAGCAATCCGCTACCGGCCACCCATCTATTCCTCATGACCCGCTATTCGATGCTCGACCTCGTCCCCGTCCGTCAGGGGGGTACGTCCGGCGAGGCGCTGGCCGCCGCCGCCGACCTTGCCGCCCATGCCGAGGCGGAGGGCTATCACCGCTATTGGGTGGCCGAACATCACGGCATGCCCGGCATCGCCAGCGCGGCGACGGCGGTGGTGATCGGCCATATCGCCGCCGCGACGAAGGCGATCCGCGTCGGCGCGGGCGGGATCATGCTGCCCAACCATGCGCCGCTGACCATCGCCGAGCAATTCGGCACGCTGGATGCGATGTATCCCGGCCGTATCGACCTTGGCCTCGGCCGCGCGCCGGGATCGGACCAGATCGTCGCGCGCGCGCTGCGCCGGACCCTCGACAGCGACCCCAATGCCTTTCCGCAGGACGTCGTCGAGTTGCAGAACTACTTCGCCGACGACGCCCGCACCGGCATCCGGGCGGTGCCGGGTGCGGGGGCGAAGGTCGATCTGTGGCTGCTCGGGTCGTCGCTGTTCGGGGCGCAACTGGCGGCGATGCTGGGGCTGCCCTATGCCTTCGCCTCGCACTTCGCCCCTACCGCGCTCGATCAGGCGCTGGACGCCTATCGCCGCAACTTCCGCCCATCGGCGGTGCTCGACAAGCCCTATGCCGCGGCGGCGTTCAACGTATTGGCCGCCGATACCGACGAAGAGGCGCGGCTGCTGGCGAGTTCGACCGAACAGATGTTCGTCGCGATCCGCACCGGCCAGCCGATCGAACTGCCCCCGCCCGTCCCCGGCTATCGCGCGCAGATCGGCGCGCAGGGGAATGCGATCCTCGACCACGTGCTGGAATGTTCGGCGATCGGCGGGCCGGAGACGGTGCGCGCGGGGCTGGCGAAGTTCGTCGCTCGGACGCAGGTCGACGAGGTGATCGTGACCGGCGCGATGTTCGATCCGGCGGCGCGCAAGCGGAGTGCGTCGATCGCGGCGGCGGCGATGCGGGGGTTGTAGGCCGCCCTGCCCGTCTGGTCGGGCGTTTCGAGAAGGTGATGGCCTGAACAGGGGGACGGGGGTTACGCCGCCGGCAACCGCAACCGGACCATCAGCCCGCCCAGATCCTCGCTCTCCTCAAGCGAGGCGGTGCCTTCGTAGATTTCCGCCACATCGCGCACGATCGCAAGGCCGAGGCCGGTGCCCGGCTTGCCCGAATCGAGGCGGACGCCGCGGTCAAAAATCCGCAGGCGATCCGCTGCCGCGATACCGCGTCCATCGTCCTCGACCAGCAGTTCGACGAAGCCGGCATCGGCCCGCGCGGTCACGAAGACGCTGCCCCCGCCATATTTCGCGGCGTTCTCGACGAGGTTGCCGAGAATTTCGTCGAGGTCCTGCCGCTCGATCCGGGCGATCAGGTCCTTCTGCCCGTCCACGTCGAGGCGGACATTGGGATAGAGCCGCGCGACCGCGCGCTCGACCGCCTCGACCGACGCCCATACCTCGGCGCGGCTGTGCGCCGATCCGCGCCGCCCGACCGCGCGGGCTCGGGCGAGATGGTGATCGACCTGCCGCCGCATCGTCCGCGCCTCGCGGATCACGGTGTCGGCGAGGTCGTCCTGCCCGGCGGCCGAGGCGTTCATGATGACGGTCAGCGGGGTTTTCAGCGCATGGGCGAGGTTGCCGGCATGGCGCCGCGCCTCCTCCGCCTGCCTGTCGTTATGCTCGACCAGCGCGTTCAGTTCCTCGACCAGCGGCGCGACCTCGGCCGGCATCGAGCCTTCGACCCGCGCCGATTGCCCGGCGCGCAGCCGCGCGATGGCGTCGCGCACCGCGCGCAACGGCAACAGGCCATACCATGTCTGGAGCGCCGCCATGACGATCAGGCCCAGCCCCAACAGCGCGAACGAGCGCACCAGCGTCTTGCGCAACGCCGCGATCAGCCCGTCGAGCACGTCGCGCGACTCGGCCACCTGGAACCGCCACACGGTCGGCGATCCGGGCAGCGTCAGGTCGCGCTCGACGATGCGCAGCTTCTGTTCGGGAAAGGGTTTCGCGTCGTAGATGCGGATATCGGTATAGCGCATGCCGTCGACCGGCAGCTTGCGGTCCCACAGCGAGCGCGACGGCCAGGTTTCGTGTCCCGGCCCGCTGACCTGCCAGTACAACCCCGAATAGGGTTCGAGGAACCGCTGGTCGGACAGCTGGCGGTTGAACGTCACCTCGCCGGTCGAATCGATCTCGGCCGACACGATCAGCGAGTTGAGCAGATATTCCAGCCCGTCGTCGGTGTTGCGCGTCACCGCCGACACCAGCACCCGGTCGAGCGCATAGCCGCCGCCCGCCAGCAGCAGCATGATCCACAGCGCCGCGACGACGATCATCCGCCGCGACAGCGATCCCGTCACCCGGACATAGGTGCGTGGTGCGGGATCGCCCATCGTCATCGCCTGGTGCTCAGTCCTCCGCGCCCGCCGGCTTCGGCGCGCCCGGTTCGTCGAGGCTGTAGCCCAGGCCGCGGATCGTCGTGATGACGTCGGCGCCCAGCTTCTTGCGGATGCGCGTCACGAACACCTCGATCGTGTTCGAATCGCGGTCGAAATCCTGGTCGTAGATATGTTCGATCAGCTCGGTGCGGCTGACCACCTTGCCCTTGTGGTGCAGCAGGTAGCTGAGCAGCTTGTATTCCTGCGCGGTCAGCTTCACCGGTTCGCCCGCCCGCGTCACCTTGCCCGAGCGCGTGTCGAGACGGATGTCGCCCGCGGTCAGTTCGGCCGAGGCGTTGCCCGAGGCGCGACGGATGAGCGCGCGCAGACGGGCGATCAGTTCCTCGGTCTGGAACGGCTTGGCGACGTAATCGTCGGCGCCGGCATCGAGCCCGGCGACCTTGTCGGACCAGCTGTCGCGCGCGGTCAGCACCAGCACCGGGGCGGTCCGCCCCTCCTTGCGCCAGCGATCGAGCACGGTCAGCCCGTCGATCTCGGGCAGGCCCAGATCGAGGATGATCGCGTCATAGGTTTCGGTCGAGCCGAGGAAGTGCCCCTCTTCACCATCGGTGGCGAGGTCGACGGCATAGCCCGCACCCTCCAGCGTGGCGCGCAGTTGGCGGCCGAGATTGGGTTCGTCCTCGACGATCAGGACGCGCATCGGCTTTCTCCCCTTATGTTATCGGCTGCGGCCGGTGATCTGGCCGGTACGGCCATCGACATCGACCCAGATCACCGCCCCATCGCGCAGGAACTTGAGCGTGTAAATCCCGCGGTCGGGATCATAGTCGAAGCCGAGATACTGGGCGCCGCGCATCTGCGGCACGACGCGCCGTTCGATCTCCCGCAGGGGAAGGATCCGCCCCTCCGCCCGTGCGGCACGCGCCGCCTGGTGATCGCGCAGCACCTGGTCGGGCAGCGCCTGCACGCTTCCCGACACCGCCAGCAATCCCAGACCAAGGAACCGAACGATCATCGCCATGCGGGGTGACATAGCGGCCATGCGTTGAACAGCCTGTGAATAGGGCAGGCAGGCTGGCGTAACTTGCTTCGTTCGCAACTGCGGCTTACCTGCCACACCATGGCTGCACCGATATTGTCCTATGAGGGCCTTGGGTTGATCCAGGGCAATGGCTGGCTGTTCCGCGGGCTCGACATCCATGTCGGCACCCGCGACCGGCTGGCGCTGATCGGGCGCAACGGCGCGGGCAAGACCACGCTGCTGAAGCTGATCGCCGGCGCGGTCGATGCCGACGAAGGGCGGCGGACGATCGTGCCGGGCACGCATGTCGTGCTGCTGGAACAGGACCCGAAGGTCGACGGCTATGCGACGCTCCGCGAATTCGCGCTGCGGGGCCCACGCGCCCCGGCGGAGCATGAGGTCGACGCGATCGCCGACCAGCTAGGCATCGACCTCGACCGCGAGGCGGCGACCGCATCGGGCGGCGAGCGGCGGCGGGCGGCGATCGCGCGCGCGCTGGCCGAGAATCCGGATGTGCTGCTGCTCGACGAACCGACCAACCATCTCGACCTGTCGGCGATCGAATGGCTGGAGGAATGGCTGAACCGCTTCAACGGCGCGTTCATCGTCATCAGCCACGACCGCACCTTCCTGACCCGGCTGACCAAATCGACGCTGTGGCTCGACCGCGGCGGGATCCGTCGGGCGGAAATCGGGTTCGGCGGGTTCGAGGCATGGATGGAACAGGCCGCCGCCGAAGAGGAACGCGCCGCGCAACGGCTCGACGCCAAGCTCAAGATCGAGGAGCATTGGCTCCACCGCGGCGTCACCGCGCGGCGCAAGCGCAACATGGGGCGGCTGGAAAAGCTGCACGAGCTGCGCGCGCAGCGCGCGGCGATGCAGGGGCCGCAGGGGACCGCCAAGCTGCAGGTCGAGGCCGACGACACCAAGACCAAGGTGGTGATCGACGCCGAGCATGTGACGAAGTCGTTCGGCGACCGGGTGGTGCTAAAGGATTTTTCGCTGCGCGTCCGGCGCGGCGACCGGATCGGCATCGTCGGCGGCAATGGCGCGGGCAAGACGACGCTGCTGCGGCTACTGACCGGCGACCTGGAGCCCGACAGCGGCAGGATCATGCGCGCCAAGACGCTGGACGGGATCGTCATCGACCAGCAACGCAAGCTGATGGCGCCGGAAAAGCGGGTGCGCGACGTGCTGGCCGATGGCGGCGACTGGATCGAGGTGAACGGGTCCAAGAAGCACATCCACGGCTATCTGAAGGAATTCCTGTTCGATCCGTCGATCGCCGAGGCGCGGGTGGCGACGCTGTCGGGCGGCGAGCGGTCGCGCGTGCTGCTGGCGCGCGAGTTCGCGCGGCCGTCGAACCTGCTGGTGCTGGACGAGCCCACCAACGACCTCGACCTGGAAACGCTCGACCTGTTGCAGGAGGTGATCGGCGACTATGCCGGCACGGTGCTGATCGTCAGCCACGACCGCGACTTCCTCGACCGGACGGTGACGGTGACGCTGGGGCTGGACGGATCGGGTCAGGTCGATGTCGTGCCCGGCGGTTATGCCGACTGGGTCGCGAAGCGGCGCGAGCGCAGCGCGGCGACGAAGGGGCGGACCAAGGCGGTCGAAACCGCGCCGAAGCCCAAGTCGACCAAGATGAGCTACAAGGACCAGCGCGACCTCGAGATCCTGCCCAAGCGGATCGAGGAACTGGAAGCGGCGATCGAACGCGACGAGGCGCTGCTGGCCGATCCGGCGCTGTACACGAAGGACCCGAAACGGTTCGCGGCGCTCAACGCGCAGATCGAGCAGGCGCGGACCGAGAAGGACGCGGCGGAGGAACGCTGGCTGGCGCTGGCGGAGATGGCGGAGGCGTAATCCTGCCCGCGATGCGAAAGCGAGGGTCGACTTGCAGCGCTCTTCTTCGTCACCCCGGACCTGATCGAGACCTCTGCGAGAATGAGCTGACGGATTGGTATGGATGTGATTCGATGCTGTGGAAGGAACGCCATCGATGGAACGGCATGGATTTGCGGAAGCGTTCTTGCCGGCGGGTTTTGGTCGGAATGGGCGACTGGAGCGGATCGCATCGCTGATCGACTGGGCGCCGGTAGAGGCGCTGGTGCGTCGGGGGACGATGGGTCGCCCGCCGTACCGCGCGCTGGCGATGGTGCGGGCGCTGCTGCAGCAATGGTATGGCTTGTCGGACCCGGGGCTGGAGGAGACGCTGTCGGACCGGATGTCGTTCCGGCGGTTCTGCGGCCTGGCGCTGGAGGAGCCGACGCCGCATGAAACCACCTTGTGCCGGTTCTGGCTGGCGCTGGTGGAGGCGGGACTGGGCGAGGCGCTGTTCGCCGAGGTGCAGCGCCAATTCGATGCGGCGGGCTTTCTGGTCGCCACAGGCGTCGTTCGACATCGTCCGGCTCGTGACCTGTCCCACCGGATTGTACGATGCCAGGATCAAACGCCTAAAAGAACAAATCCTGTCCCGGTGTAAGGTCGCCGGCGGCGGCATAGACATAATAGGTCTGTCCCGCGCCATCGTCGTAGCTTGTTTCATATTGCAGCGTCGAGATCGCCCGGTTGTTGGTGTTGAAGATGCGCAGTGAACTGGGACCATCGGCGGCAGGCGTGTCGAACAACAGCCGGTCGCTGGCGTTCAGCCGGATGCGCCCGTCGTTGTCGGGATCGGCAAGACGCGTCGTCGTGACGATCCGGTCGCCCGCGCCGAAATTCTTGATCTGGTCCATCCCGAGGCCCAGTCCGAGGGCGGTGTCGAACAGGAAATTGTCCTTGCCCGCCGTACCGCGCAGCGTGTCGTTGTTGATCGTGCCCTCGGTGACGTTCCCGAACCCGAGATAGGTGCCATAGGCATAGAGCGTCTCACCCCCCGCCGCGACCCGCGTGCCGAGGAAGCGCAGCGTGTCGGTGGATGATAGGACGATCGCGTCGCTCGATGGCCCCGCGCCGTCGAAATCGAAGATATTGGTGCCTGGCGTCGCCTCGATCCGGCGATCGTTTTCGGGATCGAGGAGCGCACGGTTGGTCACGATGACGTCGTTCGATGCGAACTCGACCCGGTCGGTGCCGCTTTGCGCGGTGACGTCGATATAGAAGCTGGTCGGTTGCGGTCCGCCGGTCATCGTCTGGTCGATCGCATCGGACCCGTCGCGGGTGCCGGCGCGCGTCACGATATAGCTGTCCGGGGTCGAGCGCGCGTCGGCATCGAAGCGCTGTGCCGCGATGCCGTCCGGTCCCGTCCACGCGATCACGAAATCGGTACCGAGCGCGGTCACCGTCGGCGACAGCTGGTTGCCCGCCGTCACGGTGTTGACGAGGAACGGCGGCTGATCGAACGTACCGTCGGGATAGAAGAGCTGGGCCACGATCGCCGACCCGCTGGCATCGCCCAGGGCGCTCGCGTCGCTGTCGGTCCAGGTGACGACATAGCGCCCGTCGGACAGCACCGCGACGTCGGGGGCGGACTGGTTGCCCGCCTTGCCCGCGGTGATGTTGACCGGCACGAAGCGCTGGCCGTCCAGGTCGCGGATCGTGACATGGATGTCAGCGCCCCCGACCCCGTCATCACGGGTTGCGGCAAAGGCGACGACGATATTGCCGTTCGGCAGTGCCTTGACCACCGGTGCGATCCCCGATGCGTTGCGCGTGCCGATATCGTCGAAGTCGGTCACCAGAAAGGTGAAGCCTTCCGGGGTGCCGTCGCGGGCGCGGACTTGCGCATACAGGCCGCGCGACGCGCTGTTCTCCTCGTCGCCGGGCGGAATGTCGAGGCCGGTCCACAGCAGCAGGAACCGGTCCCCGGACAGCGCCGTCACACTCGCGGTTCCGCCGATGCGGAAGCCGAAATCGAAACTGGCTTCCAGCGTGCCCTGGCTCGAATAGAGATAGGCGGCATAAGGCTCGCCCTCATCCTCGGCGGCCACGATCGCATAGCCGCCATCGGTAAAGGCGGCCGTGTCGGGATTGATCTTGTAATAGCTGTAATCGGGCGGGAATATCTCGTTTCCGATCAGCGTGCCGTCGGCGGCGATGCGCTGGTGCGGCAGGAAGGTACCTTCGAGCTGGTCCTCGACGCCGCTGTCATAGGCGATGACATAGGATCCGTCGGGCCGCGCGATCGCATCGGGGGCGAATTGTGGGTCGCGCGTTTCGCTGTTCACCCGGATATCGCCAGACACCGCGCCAGTCGCGTCGAACGTGCGCGCATAGATGTCGCTATACGGTCGCGGGCCCTCGTCACCCACATCGATCAGCGGACCTTCCCATGCGATCAGGAAACGGCCGTCGGCCTGTCCCGCGATCGTTGGGGTGACACCGTCATGTTCCGCATCCTCTTCGACCGCGATCTCGTTTCCCAGTCTTGCAACCGCCATGTCGGTTCCCCCCTCTGAAGCTGAATCCTGCAAATACCGGATGCGAATCCTTCAAGTAACGTCCATAGGTATACTGGATTTTAACGATCTTCCATGCCGAAAAACAGGCATGTTGTCTTGAGAACGATTGCAGCCTTGATTACGTTTTTCATTTTCCTTTGCCCCTGCCGATAGTTTTTGGGGCAGGACCCGTTGATGTCAGCATCGCGATCTGGTTCAGGCGCCGTCCGGAGACCGGATGAGCGACCTGTGCTGGCGGACGGACGAGCAGATGGAGCGACTGCGACCGTTTTCGTCGAAGATGCGCCGCAGGCCGCGGGTGGATGGCCGCCCTCTCCTGCGCTGTCGCTCCCGCTGCCACGATCATCTTTGGCTCTGGTCCACGGGGCCTGCCCCTAGACTAGAATCGCAGGAGCACGTTGGCCGCAACGATGTGGTTCACCCGGTCGGCGCCGATCCGGAACACCGTCTGGTTCAGATATCCCGGCTCCACGGTGACACCCTTCGCGACGGGCAGGGCGACCCCGATGAAGGTCCGGACCTGATCGACGCCGTCGTGCCGGTCCCACGGCGTCGTGTTCAGTCCGACGAAGGTATCGTTCCACACCACGGCGCGGATCGCGTCACTGCCGGGCAGCGGCAGTTGCGCGCGCAGTTGCTGGCGCAGCCGCCACCCCGTCCCCGCCGCGTCGGGGCGAAACCGCTGTTCGATCCGGGTTCGGCCGGTGACGAGCAATCCGGTCGCCGCATCCTGTTCGAAGGTATAACCGACCTGCTGCCATGTGCGGTGCTCGTCATTGGCGGCGGTGCCGACGAAATCGGTCCGGACATGGACATAGCCGGCGGTGACCGACCAGCCCCTGGCAAGCTTCAGCGTGACGCCGGGCCGGATCAGCACCTGCCCCACCCGCGATACCTCGTCGGTGTAGCGGCTGTGCAGTTCCAGCGTTGCGTCGATCCTGCCCGACACCGCCGTGGTCATGGTGGTCGATGTCCAAAGCTGCGCGTCGTGATCCTGCGCACGGGCGGGTGCCGCGCCCGCGACGATCGCGCACGCCGCAAGGGGCAAAGCGATGCCGCGCATGGTCCGGCCGCTTACGGACGATCGAAGAAAATCGACATGGCCGGTACCGGGTGCGTAACGGGCACCGACGATCCTCGACTTCCCCTCCGCCTGTGGTTTCGACATCAGCGTGTCGCAGCCCGTTCGCAAGGTCCGCACCGCTCGCACCACGTTCGCGCGGACCGCATTGGCGACGGGATCGCCCGGCAGGTCCCGTGCCTCCAGCACGGCGGGGATGATTGGTTCGACCATCCGGCTTCCGGGCGTTGCCGGGCGGCTTAACCTGCCAACCTCTAGAAAAACCCTCTAACCGGCAGGGCGATGGTTTGATTCAAGATATTCGAGGAAGGCAGGGGAAGAGTTCGCCATCCCCGTCGGCCGGATATGGCCGATCTCTTGCCATCAGAGCTCGAACCGGCCATATCCGGCCGATGCTCTACACGCCGACCGAACTGGCCGCGCAGATCGGCGAACGCATCCGCGACCGACGCAAGGCGCTGGGCTGGACCCAAGCCGACAGCGCGACCCGCGCCGGCGTGTCCTATCGCACCTGGCGGCGGATGGAGCGTGAGGGAAAGGCGTCGATCGACGATCTGGTCCGTGCCGCGGTGGTGCTGCGCTGCGAGGACACGCTGACCGCGTTGTTTCCGATGCCGGTCGCCGGGACGATGGAGGCGTTGCTCCGCAGCCAGCAGCGCACCGGACGATGAGGCTGCAGCCCGGACAGCCGCTGCGGGTCGCGCTGCACCCCGCCGGGCCGGGCGCCCGGGTGGCGATGGCGGGGGGGCTGGCGCAGCTGGAGTGGGACGCGGCGGCGATCGCCGACGGACGCCGGCTGTCGCCGCTCTACTATCCCCCCGAACCGGGGTTGCAGGCGGCACGCACCCGCGCATTCGACGGGCTGCACGGCTTCCTTGCCGACAGTCTGCCCGAAGGATGGGGCGCGTTGCTGATGCGGCGGCGACTGGCGACGATGGGGGTCGATATGGGGCGCCTGTCGGCGCTGGATCGGCTCGCGCTGGTCGGCGATCACTGGCGCGGGGCGTTGACCTTCGCCCCCGCCACCACCCCGGCGGCGGAGGGCGACGCGATCGACCTCGACGCGCTGGCCGCCGAATCGCAGGCGATCCTGCGCGGGGAGGGCGGGGGGCTGGCCGATCTGCTCGCC
>NZ_JASCXF010000035.1:0-39198 GCF_030062225.1 Sphingomonas sp. 2R-10 | reverse complement strand
GTAGCGGGCATGGGTGGGCTATAGCAGGCGCGTGGGGCCGGTCACGACGCCAGCTTCATCAGCACCAGCCCGCCCAGCAGCATCGCCGCCGCGACCAGACGCATCGGCGTGACCGCTTCCCCCAGCAGGACGATGCCGACGACGAACGCGCCCAGTGCGCCGATGCCGGTCCACACCATGTAGCTGGTGCCGAGCGGCAGCTGCTTCATCGCCAGCGACAACAGGCCGAAGCTGGCGAACATCGTGACGAAGGTCGCAAGCGTCGGCCATGGCTTCGAAAAGCCGTCGGACAGCTTCATGTAATAGGCCCAGACGATCTCGAGCAGCCCGGCGACGGCCAGCATTACCCATGGCATCAGCCCGGGGCCCCGTCGCGCTCGATCCGGTAGGCGGCGTCGAGATAGCGGTCCGCCGCCGCGCGCAGTTCGGGTTCCTTGGCAAAGGCAGCGGCCGGTGGCGGGGCGAACCCGAAGGCGTCCATCAGCGACCACAGCGCAAAGCGGCGCGAGGGATCGCGGGTGACGCCGAAGTCGATCGCCATCCGCTCGCGCGCGGCATCGAGCGCGTCCGGGGACAGCGTGTCGGGATCGGCGGTGCCGAAATAATGGTGGAGCAGCTGGTCGAGGTCCATGACGCTTCGTTAGCGGGGTCGGCGACATGACGAAAGTTTAACGCAACCCCGCGCATGGTCGGCTCGTAGAAGCTGCCTCGGACATTCCGTTCGAGGGAGATGGAAGATGCGTTTTGTTGCATTGATCGCCCTGCCGCTGACCATGATCGCGGCGCAACCCGCCCTGGCAAAGGGTTGCCTGCGCGGTGCCGCCGCCGGTGCGGTCGGCGGGCACATGATCGGCAAGGGGCATGGCAAGCTGGGCGCCGTCGCCGGCTGCATCGCGATGCACCATCATTATGCGAAGCAGGCGAAGGCGCAGAAGGCGGCCAGCCAATAAGCTGTCGGCTGCCGGCGGGGTGCCATGCCGTCGTCG
Source organism: Sphingomonas sp. 2R-10 (assembly GCF_030062225.1). Taxonomy (NCBI): domain Bacteria; kingdom Pseudomonadati; phylum Pseudomonadota; class Alphaproteobacteria; order Sphingomonadales; family Sphingomonadaceae; genus Sphingomonas; species Sphingomonas sp. 2R-10. The sequence goes on along the minus strand of NZ_JASCXF010000035.1, from coordinate 38,212 downwards.
TCCTCGATCGACAGGTCGCCGTGGTCGTCACCCCGGACTTGATCCGGGGCGAGGATGGACTGCGCAGGACGGTTTGAAGGCACTCCCGTGGCGCCTCCCGCAGGTCGGCGAGAAGACCCTTCAGATACAGCGGTATGTCCATGGCCCTGCAATCGACCGTTGCCTGACGGTAACGAACGCGCTGGAAGGGGCGGGGACATGCGGTACGGGCGGATGGGTGCGGCGGCGGTTCGACCGGTACGGAGGTCGTGGCCCCGACCACGCCGATACCCGCTCCGACCCCGACGGCGACCAGCGCCGCCGCGACCGCCGGGCAGGGCGAGGCGGAGCGATCGAATGCCGCCATCGTGCCTAAGGCCGACGCCGCCGACCGTGTCGGTGCAACCGGACGCGGGATGGGGATTGCCATCATCGATACCGGCATCGCGGCGACGCCCGGCGCTGAACGTCGCGGCGGCGCTCGCGGCATCGGCGGGCTGATCGGGCTGGGCAAGTCCGCCGGTTAGTGGCAGCAGGGACGCCATGTCCTCGCCCGCCACCAACGTCGCCGACACCGAACATCGCGGGCTGATCGCGATCCTGCCCGCCGCCGCGCGTCCGTTCGCGCTGCTCGCCCGGTTCGACCGGCCGATCGGCTGGTGGCTGCTCTACTGGCCCGGTGCATGGGCCATGGCGCTGTCGGGCCGCGCGGTCGAGCGGTGGGACATGCTGTTGTGGTTCCTGCTCGGCAGCATCGCGATGCGTGGCGCGGGCTGCGTCTACAACGACATCGTCGACCGCGATCTCGACCGGCAGGTGGCGCGTACCGCCAACCGGCCGCTGGCGAGCGGGGCGGTGTCGGTGAAGGCGGCGTGGGCGTGGCTGGTCGTCCTCAGCCTGATCGGGTTCGTCGTGTTGCTGCAACTGACCTTCCTCGCGGCGATCGTCGCGTTGCTCAGCCTCGTGCTGGTCGCGGCCTATCCGTTCATGAAGCGGATCACGTGGTGGCCGCAGGCATGGCTGGGCATGGTGTTCTCCTGGGCGGCGCCGGTCGCGTGGGCGCAGATGGCGGTCGAGGACTGGACGCCGCTGGCGTTGTTGTACGCGGGATCGATCGCGTGGGTGATCGGCTACGACACCATCTATGCGTGTCAGGATATCGAGGATGACGCGATGGTCGGGGTGCGATCGTCGGCGCGGGCGATGGGGCGGCGGGTGCGGCCCGGCGTGACGCTGCTGTACGTCGTCGCCATCGCGTGCTGGGCGGGCGCGGTGTGGCGGGTGTTTCCGACGCCGCTGGCGCTCGCCGCGCTGCTGCCGGGGGCGGCGCATCTGTTGTGGCAGGTGGCGACGCTCAGGCCCGACGACGGCGCCAACACGCTGCGGCGGTTCCGGTCGAACCGCGATGCCGGCCTGCTGCTCTTTCTGGGGTTGTTGACCGTCGGGCAGGCGGCATGAGCGTTGCCGTGCGGGGTCGCACTTCCCATCTGGCCCCCATGCTTACGCCCGAAACCGCCGTCGACCGTGTCCAGTCCGCCATCGCCCGTGCCCGTGCCTGTGGCGCCGATGCCGCCGATGCGATCCTCGTCGCCGATACCGCGCTGTCGGTGTCGGTGCGGCTGGGGCAGCTCGAAGACGTCGGCCGCTCGGAAGGCGTGGAGCTGGGGCTGCGCGTGTTCGTCGGTCAGCGATCGGCCAGCGTGTCGACTTCCGACCTTTCCGAAAGCGGGCTGGCGGCGTTGGCGCAGCGGGTGGTGGCGATGGCGCGCGCCGCGCCCGAGGATCGCTGGGCAGGCCTGGCCCCGGCCGATCGGCTGCTGCGCGGCGCGCCGCCGCTGCTCGACCTCGACGCTGGCGGCGACGTCGCGCCACCGCTGCTGCGCGAGGCGGCGCTGGCGGTGGAGGATGCCGCGCGATCGGTCGCGGGGGTGAGCAATTCGGAGGGCGGGTCGGCCGGCTACAGCCGTGCGGTCGTCGCCTTCGCCACCAGCCATGGCTTCGCACAGGGCTATGCGGTCACCAGCCACGGCATTTCGGCGAGCGTGCTGGCGGGCGAGGGCGCGGCGATGCAGCGCGACCATGCCCATCACTCGGCGCGACACCGCATGATGCTGGAGGCGCCGGAGATCGTCGGACGGCGCGCGGGCGAGCGCGCGGTCGCGCGGCTGAACCCGGTGAAGATCGACGGCGGGGCGATGCCGGTGGTGTTCGACACCCGCGTCGGCGGCAGCATGATCGGCTATGTGCTGGGCGCGATTTCCGGCCCGTCGATCGCGCGCGGGACCAGCTTCCTGCGCGAGCAGCTGGGCCATGCGATCCTGCCGGAAGGGCTGTCGATCATCGACGACCCGCACCGCCCGCATGGGCTGCGCGCGCGGCCGTTCGATGGCGAGGGGTTGCCGGTGTCGCCGATGGCGCTGGTCGAACGCGGGGTGTTGCAGACGTGGCTGCTCGACAGCGCGTCGGCGCGGCAGTTGGGGCTGGAGCCGACCGGCCATGCCTCGCGGGGCTTGGGCGGTCCGCCGGGGGTGACCACCGGCAATGTCCACCTGGCCGGCGGGGCGGGATCGCGCGAGGCGCTGATCGGCGGGATCGCGCGCGGCGTGCTGGTGACCGAACTGATCGGGCAGGGGGTGAACGGCGTGACCGGCGATTACAGCCGCGGCGCGTCGGGCTTCCTGATCGAGGGCGGCGAGATCACGCGGCCGGTGTCGGGGATCACCATCGCCGGCAACCTGCGCCCGATGCTGGCGTCGATCACCGCCGCGGGCGACCTCGAGCATCGGCAGGGCGTCAACGTGCCGACGATCCGGGTCGATGGCATGACGGTGGCGGGTGGCTGACCCCGGCCTGCTCGAACAGGTGACCGCCATCGCCGGGGAGGCGGCGGCGCTGGCGCTGGCGAGCTGGCGCGGGGATTTCGAGACGTGGGAAAAGGCGCCGGGCAATCCGGTGTGCGAGATCGACCTGTCGGTCGACCGGCTGCTGCACCGGCGGCTGACCGCGCTGCTGCCCGATGCGGGATGGTTGTCGGAGGAGAGCGCCGACGATGCCGTGCGGCTGGCGCGGCGGCAGGTGTGGATCGTCGATCCGATCGACGGCACGCGCGACTATGTTCGCGGGCGCGATGGCTGGGCGGTGTCGGTCGCGCTGATCGAGGACGGGCAGCCGGTGCTGGGCGTGCTCGACGCGCCGGTGCGGCGGCAGCGCTGGACCGCGGCCGCCGGGCAGGGCGCGGGGCTGAACGGCGAGCGGCTGGCGGTGAGTACGCGTACCGACTTCGCCGGCAGCCGGACGCCGGTCGATGCGCTGCCCAAGGCGGACCGCGACCTGCTGATGGTGGCGAAACCCAATTCGATCGCGCTGCGCATGGCGATGGTCGCGGCGGGCGAGGCCGATTTTCTCGCGACGCTGCGCTGGGGCAACGAATGGGACGTGGCGGCCAGCATCCTGATCGCGCGCGAGGCGGGGGCGACGGTGACCGACGCGATCGGGCGCAAGCTGCGCTTCAACCAGCCGCGGCCGCAGTTCTTCGGGGTGATGGCGGCGGCGCCGGGCATCCATGCCGCGGCGGTCGAGCGGCTGCGCGACCGGGCGATCGTGGCGTTGGGGAAGCGGTAAATCCCCTCCGTCATTTTGATCGTATCCCCGCGAAGGCGGGGATCCAGAGCCAGGTTTACTACCGCCGCGTTCTTGACCCTGGATCCCCGCCTTCGCGGGGATACGACTTCTATCGGTCAACCCGGATCACCCGCCATTCATCCACGTTGTGCCAGCACCATGGCGATGACGACGACCCTGCCCGACCGGAGCCGCATCGGCGCGATGGGCGTGACGATATTGCTGCACGTCCTGCTCGGCTGGGCGCTGATCGTCGGGCTGGGGGTGGATGTCGCGCGGACGGCGCAGAGTGCGCTGGCGACGTTCGACATCGTGCCGCCGCCGCCCGATCCGCCGCCTCCGCCGCCGGTGCCGCAGGTCGTGCGGCAGGGCCGGCCCGAGGGGCGTGCCGCGCCGCCCAATATCCGGTCGAAGGCGACCGAGATCGTCGCGACGCCGCCGGTCGTGCCGCTGCCGGTCCCGCCCCCGGTCGTCACCGCGCCGGTCGCGGGTCCGGGCAACGATGCGTCGTCGGGCGCGACCGACACGGTCGGGCCGGGCACCGGGGCGGGCGGGGTCGGCGATGGCCCTGGCAGCGGCGGTCAGGGGGACGGCGATGGCGGCGGCGGGGGCGACACGCCGCCCGAACAGATCGGCGGGTCGCTACAGGGCGCGCGCCTGCCGGCCGAGCTGGAGGAGAATGGCTTCGAAGGGTCGGTCGAGGTCGATTATGTCGTCGAGCCGAACGGGCGTGCCAGCGACTGCCGCATCCGGCGATCAAGCGGCAACCGCGCGATCGATATCGCCACGTGTCGCCAGATCGAACGCGCCTTTCGCTTCCGTCCGTCGCTGGACGGGCGGGGCCGGCCGGTGTCTTCGGTGATGGTTCAGCGGCATTACTGGAACGTCGAACGCGAGCGCGAATAGCGCGGTTTTCCGCCAAAGGTCACGAAAGTCACACTCGTGCGCGTTTTGCGTCACGTGCGGCTTGCGGGTGGCAAGTGGCGTGGGAGCGGACGGTGAGAAAGAGCGGCGCGCAGGTTAGGCTGATTGCCGGCTTGTAGGAAAACCATTCCTGCGCACCTCGGTCATCCCCGCGCAGACGGGGAACGATAGACGCAGCGGTTGCGGGGCCATCACGGACGTCAGCGTGTAGGGCTTCCCGCCTGCGCGGGAATGACGGTGGTGGAGCGGATCCGCGTTTTGACGGAAAGCGACGACGGATGCGATCGCTGGCAGGTTACGCCCGAGCGGGTTGCGCAAGACCAGCCGGTCGCTGACGATCGTCGGGGCGTTTCCGGGAAGATGCAGGTTGCTCATCGCCAAAGTCTGATCCATCCTGTTTGAACCGGGCGTCATCCCGGCGAAGGCTGGGATCTCCCGGTGGTAGCGCGCAGCAGGAGCCGATGGAGACCCCAGCCTTCGCTGGGGTGACGTTTCCATACGGATGGATCAAGCCGTAGTCCGGCGGGCGGAATGGGCGCTGCCTATTCCTCTCCCTGATACTTGATCTGCAAGAACCGTTCGCGGGTCGCGAGGCTGTCCAGATCGCCCTGCGCCAGCTGGCGGGTCATCGCCGCGATCTCGTCGTCGATGATCTTCAACCCGTCGACCAGTTGCTGGTCGGGGGTGCGGCCGTTGCGTTCGACGCGGCGGAGCGGTTCGGGCACGCGCTGATAGCCGCGCACCAGTTCGGGGAGCTGTTCGCCGACCAGCTTGCGGACTTCGGCCGCCGCCGGTTCGTCGTCGGGCAGCGTGGCGAGCTGGCCCGACAGCGTGTCGAGCTTCACCCCGATCGCGTCGGCCAGCGTGATCGCGGGCGCGGGGAGGGCGGGGCGCTGGGTCGCGAGCCAGCGTTCGGTCTGTGACGGCAAGGACTTGATCGGTGCCTGCACCAGCTGTTCGACCGCGACCTCGCGCGTGACCGGCATCAGCGCGAACAGCGCGGTGGCGGCGATCAGCAGCGCCATGACGATCATCGCGCCGCCCAGCCCCAGCGGCACGAACCAGCCGATGACCAGCGCGGCGACGATGATCGCGCCGTCGGCGGCGGCGATGCGGCCGAGGCGGTGCAGCACCTCCGCCTCGCGCCGGCGACGCGCGCGCGGGGCGACGACGCCGTGACGCTCACGCGCGCGCTCCAGCGTCAGGTTGGCGCGTTCGAGGACTTCGTCGCTGCGCGACATCGCGTTACATCGCCTCCAGCTTGAAGGTCTCGCCGCCCTGCGCATTCTGCGACGCGCCCTCGGCACGGGCGATATAGCCGCGCGACTTCTCGACCTCGTTGGACAGGGTGCCGATGGTGGTCTTCATCGAATCCAGCGCCTTGAGCTTGAAGGTGTCGATCGCGTCCATCGTGTCGTAGACGTTCTGGAACGCGCGTTGCAGCACCTCGACCGGAATGGTCGATGCCGCCGCCTGTTCGTGGATCGTCGCGGTCTGGCTGCGCAGCAGCTTGCCGGTCGAATCGATGATGTTGGCGGTGGTGGTGTTGAGCGCGGTGATCTGATCCAGCACCAGCCTCTGGTTGGTCAGCGCCTGTGCGACGGTCACCGCGGTGCGCAGCGCGCCGACGGTCGTGGTGCTGGCGCGGTCGACACCCTTCACCAGCTCGACATTGTTCTTCTTGACCAGATCGAGCGCGAGATAGCCCTGCACCGTCACCGCCATCTGCGTCAGCAGGTCCTGGCTGCGCTGGCGCACGTAGAACAGCGCGGTTTCGCGGATCGCCTTCGCCTTGGCCGGGTCGCTGTGGTCGAGTTCGTTGGCGCGGTCCTCCAGCTTCTGGTCCATTTCCTTCGACAGATAGATCATCTGTTCGAGGCGGCCCATGGCGGTCCACAGATTGGCGCGTTCGGTGTCGATGGCGGCATTGTCCATCAGCAGTTCGTCCTTGCCGGACTGGAGCCGCTTGAGGATCGAGGCGATGTGGCTTTGCGCGGACTTGTACCCGTCGAAATAGTCGCGGACCTTGTTGCCGAACGGGATCATGCCGAACAGCTTCCTGGGCTCCAGCAGATTGCCCTGCTTGCCTGGATCGAGGTCCTCGATCGTGCGGCGCAGTTGCGCGAGATCGGCGCCGACGCCCGATTCCTGGTCCATCGCCTTGACCGGACGGTCGAGGAAGCGGTTCGACTGGCCGGCGGCCTCGCGGATCTCGCGGGCGCCCAAATTGCTGATCGCGTCGACACGCTTGCCGAATTCGGGCGAGTTCGCGTCCTGCGCGACCAGCTGGTCGATGAAGTCGTCGACGCGGCGCTGCAATTCGGTGCGCTTGGTATCGTCGACCGGAACCAGCCCGGCGGCCTTCGCCGGGGCGACGGTCGGCACCGGATCGGGCGGGGTCAGCACCAGCGCGGGTTCTTCAGTCTGCGTCGCCATACGTCCTCCAGCGGTCCTCCTTCCATTGATGGCGGGGAACGGGGGGCGGTTCAAGTGTGCTGTTGGAATAATACAGTTTCGTGGCGGTCAACAGGCTGCGAGAAGAAGGAATTTGGTTCGCGCGGAGGCGCGGAGGCGCGGAGAAGGGGCGTTCGCGGAGGAGCATTCGCGATCGGGAGACGTCTTCGCTTGCTGCACCCCGAGCGATACAGCCGCTTCGCGGAAGAGGTTTGTCCTTGTCGCACATCCTCCGCGCCTCCGCGCCTCCGCGTGAACCACCTTTTCTTCGAATCCCCACGCCGCAGCGCAGCAAAGGGGGGACTTCCGAACCGCCATGAAATACGCTAAGCGCGCGGCCAATTGCACTCCCGCATGATCCAGGAAATAGCATGAGCCTTCGCAACGTGGCGATCATCGCCCACGTCGATCACGGCAAAACCACGCTCGTCGATCAGTTGTTCCGTCAGTCCGGCACGTTCCGCGACAACCAGCGCGTCGAGGAACGCGCGATGGATTCGAACGACCTCGAAAAGGAGCGCGGGATCACCATTCTCGCCAAGCCGACCTCGGTCGACTGGACCCCGCCGGGCAGCGATGAATCGATCCGCATCAACATCGTCGACACGCCGGGCCACGCCGATTTCGGCGGCGAGGTGGAACGCATCCTGTCGATGGTCGACGGCGTCGTCCTGCTGGTCGATTCGTCGGAAGGCGCGATGCCGCAGACGAAGTTCGTGACCGGCAAGGCGCTGGCGCTGGGCCTCAAGCCCATCGTCGTCGTCAACAAGGTCGACCGCAGCGACGCGCGCATCCAGGAAGTGCTGGACGAGGTGTTCGACCTGTTCGTGTCGCTGGACGCCAACGACGAACAGCTCGACTTCCCGGTGCTCTATGCGTCGGGCCGCAACGGCTATGCCTCGACCGACATGGACGCGCGCGAAGGCACGCTGATCCCGATGTTCGAGACGATCGTCAGCCACGTGCCGGCGCCGAAGGTGGAAGTGGAGGACGTGCCGTTCACCTTCCTCGTCACGCTGCTGGACCGCGACAACTTCCTCGGTCGCATCCTGACCGGGCGCGTCAATTCGGGCACGGTGAAGCTGAACCAGCCGATCCACGCGCTCGACAATGACGGCAACGTCGTCGAGACCGGCCGCGCGTCGAAGATCATGTCGTTCCGCGGGCTCGACCGCGTGCCGGTCGACGAAGCCAAGGCGGGCGACATCATTTCGCTGGCCGGCCTGACCGTGGCCACCGTGTCGAACACGATCTGCGACCCGCAGGTCACCGAGCCGCTGCACGCGCAGCCGATCGATCCGCCGACGCTGTCGATGCGTTTCGCCGTCAACGATTCGCCGATGGCGGGTCGCGAGGGCACCAAGGTAACGTCGCGGATGATCCGCGACCGCCTGTTCCGCGAAGCCGAATCGAACGTCGCCGTGAAGGTGACAGAGGCGGCCGATCGCGACAGCTATGAAGTCGCGGGCCGCGGCGAATTGCAGCTGGGTGTGCTGATCGAAACGATGCGCCGCGAAGGGTTCGAGCTGGGCATCAGCCGCCCGCGCGTGCTGTTCGGCGAGGACGAGGACGGCAAGAAGACCGAGCCGTACGAAACCGTCATCATCGACGTCGACGAGGAACATTCGGGCACGGTCGTCGAGAAGATGAACCTGCGCAAGGCCGAGATGACCGACATGCGCCCGTCGGGCGGCGGCAAGACCCGCATCACCTTCTCCGCGCCGTCGCGCGGCATGATCGGTTATCACGGCGAGTTCCTGTCGGACACGCGCGGCACCGGCATCATGAACCGGCTGTTCGAGAAGTACGGTCCGCACAAGGGCCAGATCGAAGGCCGCAAGAACGGCGTGCTGATCTCGAACGGTGCCGGCGAAGCGCAGGGCTATGCGCTGGGTCCGCTCGAAGAGCGCGGCATCCTGTTCGTGGGCCACGGCGAGGCGCTGTACGAGGGCATGATCATCGGCGAGAACGCCAAGACGGATGACCTCGAGGTCAATCCGATGAAGGCGAAGCAGCTGACGAACTTCCGCGCATCGGGCGGCAAGGACGACGCGATCCGCCTGACCCCGCCGAAGAAGATGACGCTGGAACAGGCGATTGCGTATATCGACGACGACGAGATGGTCGAGGTGACGCCGAAGAACATCCGTCTGCGCAAGCGGCATCTGGACCCGCACGAGCGCAAGAAGGCGAGCCGGGCCAAGGCTGCAGCGTAAGCTGCGCCGAGCCGAACAAGGCTCGCCCGGCCGGCCTTGCCCAAGGCAAGGACCGACGACGTGGCTTCGCCACGTCGGGCCACCGGAAAGACAAACCGTCCTGGAAGCGATTCCGGGGCGGTTTGCTATCCTGCGACGTCCGTTCGTCCTGAGTAGCTGTTGAGCCTGTCGAAGACCCGTATCGAAGGACCGCTAAGCGTGCTTCGATACGGGTCTTCGACTTCGCTCAGCCCCTACTCAGCAGGAACGGCTTCCAGCGGTTTCAATATTATGGCTATCAACTCTCCGGCGGTGCTTCCCGCAGCAGCGGGATCAGCTCGCGGTTGAGATCGTCCAGATCCATCGCGCCTGCCTTGGCGTAGCGAACTACGCCGCGGCGATCGATGATGTAGTTGGTCGGCACCGCGGGCACGTCGCGGGGAATGCCCCTGATCCCCTTGGCCGGGGTGATCGCCAGCGCGGCGAACAGCGCCTTCATCTTGTAGATCGGCACCGATCCTTCGGTCGTCACCGCGAAGACGCGGGCGCCGTGCTTGCTGATCTTGCGATAATAGGCGTCGAGCAGCGGCAGTTCGGCGCGGCACGGCACGCACCACGTCGCCCAGAAGTTGACGACGATCACCTCGCCGCGATGGTCGGCGATGGTGGTCTTCGTACCGTCGGCCAGCGTCAGTTCGATCGGCGGCGCGGGCTGTCCGACCTTCAGTTCCTTCGCGGTGGCCGGCGCGGCCGCGAGCAGCGCGGCGGCGAGCGGCAGAATCCATCTCGGCATGTATAACGTCCCCCCCGGCGGGGAGTTTTCGCCGGAATGGGGAACGCGTCAAGCTGAGCCGGACAGCGAAAAGATCGACTGGCGGGTTCCGCCAAAGGGCGATCCGACCCGGTGACGTCGCTATGCCAGGCCCCGTTGGGACCACGAAACTGCGGGCAGGTTCGCTTATTGATCCTCCATCAGCCTTTCCTGCACCACCGTCCCATCGGGTTTCACGATAAAATCGCGAACTGCGTCAAACCCGCCGCCGGTCGCGCGAACCCGATATGGAATACCCGGCTTGAGTACTGCGGGCGGAGCCGCAGCGGCAAAACCGCTTTCCTCGACCGCGTAGCGAAAGCGATCCGCGCAGCGTTGGTTGTCGGCTAACAGAAGGGTCCAACTGGATGGAGCATTGTCCGGCATAGCCGGAAATACGTAGAGGCTCTTGACGCAAACGGCCGCGCCACCCGGCCTGACAACGGAAAAACGCAGGTCGTCGCGCGTGCCGGAGACGTCCAGTTCGATCTTCCCGGGTCCGCAGCCGCCGAGCAGCGTGGCCAGGAAGGCGATGCCGATCTTATAGACCATGTAGTCCCGTTCCCTTCAACCGCCGCCTGAGGTCATCGCGTACCCCATCCAGCTTGGGGTTGGGTACGTCGCGAAGCTCTTGATAGCGGCCAACCATCTCCGCCTGCCCCTCCAGCATCTCGTTGCCAAAGGTGCGTCGCCGTTTGAAATAGTTGTACATCTCGTTCGCATCGCCTTTCACGGTGGCCATGTCGTTGCCATAGCGCGTCAGGAATCTGGCATAGCCAAGTTCACGATACTGAATTGTATGCATTACCTCATGTATCAGCAGTTCAGTCCCTTCCCCTTTCTTTGAAGTAAGGTCCTGTGTCGGATATTTCCTGGCTGGATTGAGGTAGATCGTGTTGCCGATCGTGATTGCGCCATTGTTGTTCCGGAACGCGATCCGCGGAATTTCCGAAAGCCCCGGTCCGTCGACGATACGGATCAGGTCGGGACGGGCGCGGTGGCCGTACACGTCGACGATCAGCAGCCGTTCCCGCGCCGTCAGCATCCGCGCGCCGGGGCCACGCCAACTGTCCGCCAGCATGTCGGCGAGATGGTGCGGCAATCGGGAAAGCATCTTCGCGGCGTCGAGCCGCTGCTGGACCTCGTTGACGACCATTTTTCGTGTGGCGTCCGCTGCCTTGTCGAAGACGTAGCCGGGCAGCGCCAGCGCGCTTTCGACGAACCGTCGTTCCATGCGGGCCAGAACGCCTGCTGCCGCGCGCCGGAATTCCTCCAGCGGATCGATCATCGTGCAGTTCCCTCAAGCCGTGAGACCGAGACTACTACGCCGGAACCGGCGCGGCGTTCCGTCGGGGCGATGTCTCCACTCGCGCAGCCCCGCCCGCGCTGCTATCCCCCGGCCATGCCCCATCTCTATCTCGTCGACGGCTCCGGCTATATCTTTCGCGCCTATCACCGGCTGCCGCCGCTGACCAACCAGCATGGCGAGCCGGTGGGGGCGGTCTATGGCTATACCACGATGCTGTGGAAGCTGGCCGATGCGCTGCACAAGGCCGACGGGCCGACGCACATGGCGGTGATCCTCGACAAGTCGTCGAAGACGTTCCGCAACGACCTGTACGACCAGTACAAGGCGCACCGGCCGCCGCCGCCCGAGGATCTGGTGCCGCAGTTCCCGATGATCCGCGACGCGACGCGGGCGTTCAGCCTGCCGTGCATCGAGGAGGAAGGGCTGGAGGCCGACGACATCATCGCCTGCTATACGCAGGCGGCGCAGGCGCAGGGCTGGGCGGTGACGATCGTCAGTTCCGACAAGGACCTGATGCAGTTGATGACCGATCCGTCGGTCGACATGCTCGACACGATGAACAACCGCACGCTCGGCCCGCAGCATGTGGTCGAGAAGTTCGGCGTGACGCCGGACAAGCTGGGCGACGTGCTGGCGCTGATGGGCGACAGCGTCGACAACGTACCCGGCGTGCCCGGGGTCGGGCCGAAGACCGCCGCCAAGCTCATCAACGAGCATGGCGATCTGGAGGCGGTGCTGGCCGCCGCGCCCGAGATGAAGAAGGGCAAGCTGCGCGACAATCTGATCGACCATGCCGATGCTGCGCGGCTGTCGAAGGTGCTGGTGACGCTGAAATGCGATGGTGGCCTGCCCGAACCGCTCGACGCGCTGGCATTGCAGGGGATACCGGAGGCGCCGTTGCGCGCATTCCTCGAACATCATGGATTCCGCACGCTGCTGACCAAGCTCAGTGCGGTCGCCGATGCCCCGGTGGAAAGCCCGACCGCGCCGGTGGCGCAGGACGACGAACCGTCGTGCGACCATGACGCGTACGAGACGGTGGTGACGCAGGAGGCGCTCGACCGCTGGGTCCAGGTGGCGCGGCATCAGGGGTGGGTCGCGATCGATACCGAGACGACGGGGCTGGACGCGACGCGCGCCGAGCTGGTCGGGATCAGCATGGCGCTGCACCCGAACCTCGCCTGCTATGTGCCCGTAGGCCATGGCGGCACCGACATGTTCGCCGAAAAGCCCGAACAGTTGCCGCGCGATGCGGTGCTGGCGACACTCAAAGCGTTGTTCGAGGACCCCGACGTCCTGAAGATCGGCCACAATCTGAAATACGACATGATCGTGCTGGCCCGCGCCGGCGTTGCGGTCGCGCCCTATGACGACACGATCGTGATGAGCTTTGCGCTCGACGCCGGACTGCACGGGCATGGCATGGACGAGCTGGCGGCAACGCACCTCCAGCACAGCTGCATCGCGTACAAGGATGTGGTGGGCACGGGGAAGAAACAGGTCGGCTTCGGCGAGATCGACCTGAAGACCGCGACCCGCTACGCCGCCGAGGATGCCGATGTGACGCTCAGGCTGTGGCGGCGGTTCAAGCCGCGGCTGCCGTATGAAGCGGCGACGCGGGTGTACGAAATGGTCGACCGGCCGCTGGTGCGCGTGATCGCCGACATGGAGCAGGCCGGGATCAAGGTCGATGCGGCCGTGCTGGCGAAGCTGTCGGAGGATTTTTCCGCGCGGATCGCCGCGCTGGAGACGGAAATCCATGAACTGGCCGGCACGAAGTTCACCATCGGATCGCCGAAACAGCTGGGCGACGTGCTGTTCGTGACGCTGGGGATCAAGGGCGGACGCAAGGGCAAGTCGGGCGTCTATTCGACCGACGTCAACGAGCTGGAGCGGATCGCCGCCGACAAGGATTCGCCGGGTGCGGTGATCGCGGCCAAGGTGCTCGACTGGCGGCAGCTGTCGAAGCTGAAAAGCACCTATACCGATGCGTTGCAGGCGCAGATCAACCCGGCGACCGGGCGGGTGCACACGTCGTACAGCCTGACCGGCGCGCAGACCGGGCGGCTGTCGTCGACCGATCCGAATTTGCAGAACATCCCGATCCGCACCGAAGTCGGGCGGCAGATCCGCGATGCGTTCGTGGCGGAGCCCGGCAACGTCATCCTCGCGGCCGACTATTCGCAGATCGAGCTGCGGCTGGCCGCGCACATCGCCGACGTGGCGCAGTTGCGCGACGCGTTCGAACGCGGCGACGACATCCACAGCATCACGGCAAAAGAGCTGTTCGGCGAGGTCAACCGCGACACGCGCGGCCGGGCCAAGACGATCAACTTCGCGATCCTGTACGGCATCAGCCGCTGGGGGCTGGCCGGGCGGCTGGACGTGAGCGCGGACGAGGCGCAGTCGATGATCGACCGATATTTCGACCGCTTCCCCGGCATCAACCGCTATATCGCCGAGACGACGCAGAGTGTCAGGACGACCGGGTTCACCACGACGCTGTTCGGGCGCAAGACGCATTTCCCGCGCATCGCGTCGAAGGGGCAGCACGAACGGCAGGGCGCCGAACGCGCCGCGATCAACGCCCCGATCCAGGGGACCAGCGCGGACATCATCAAGCGGGCGATGGCGCGGATGGGGCCGGCACTGGCCGAGGCGGGGCTGGGCGAGGTGCGGATGCTGTTGCAGGTACACGACGAACTGGTGTTCGAACTGCCCGAGGCGCTGGTCGAGGCGGCGACACCGGTAATCCGCCGGGTGATGGAGACGGCGGCGGAACCGGTGGTGCAACTGACGGTGCCGCTGGGCGTGGAGATCGGGACGGGGGCCAGCTGGGGCGCGGCGCACTAAGCGTGCGGCGCTCTCAGCATCGCTAATCCCCGTTTGATATGTGAAAGACTTCAGACTGGGGCGTCGCCGCCGTTGCCATGTGTGTCATTGCTTGCAGGGTAAGGCCGGACATCTCGACCATGAACAGGTGTAGGACCGGTTCTGGTGAGCAAGAGGCGGTCGGGTCGTCGATCTTGGCGGCCTCGTTGCAGGCGACGATCATGCCGGCGGGCGTGTCGAGCGTCCACAGGACGCGCTGCATTTTGCCGTCATCGGCAAAGAACCGGTCGAAGAGCGAAATGGTGGAGGCTGAAACCGTTCGGGATGGGTACAGCGCCTTTTGTTCTTTCGCAGGCGTCGTCGTTCCGTCCGATCGCACGATGTCGCTGAAATCTTTCAGGAAGGCCGCACGATCACGATTCCACCAGTGTTGGAATAAGGTCGTAACGATCTTTCGCCGCCGGGCGGACATCGCCGTGGAGAGCAGGCCATAGCTGCAAGCCTCCGCTGGTGCCGAGACGAGGAATGGCAGTAACGGCGCGAGAGCTAGCAGATGGCGGCGGTCCATGCGCCATGTTGTCGCGGATCGCGCGCCGCTGCCAGTAGTCTTCTATCCTCCGACAGGGACCCGTTGCCGCAACCAGCGGTCGATCTGCTCGATCTCCTTCTGCTGAGCATTAATGACCGCCTGCGCCAGTGCGCGGGCTTCGGGGTCCTTGCCATGCGCCAGTTCGGTGCGCGCCATCGTCACCGCCGCGATGTGGTGCACCCGCATCTGCCGCATGAAGTCGATGTCGGCGTCGCCGGTATAGGGCGGGGCCGTCGTCATCATGTCCGCCATCGATTGCTTGTAGCCCCGTGTCGCTTCGGCATCGCTGGCGGTGGGGGACATCATTGCATCGTGCGACATGGCGTCGTGGCGTTCGGCAGCGTTACCGGGCGTGGGCTGCTGCGAACAGGCGGCCAGCAGGGTCAAGGTGAGGATCGTCGCGGCTGCTTTCATCCATCGTCTCCGTCGCGGTTGACGGTCCAAGGAACGGCGCGGCAGATCGTTCCCGCCCCCGACCGTTGCCCGCAAGCCGCACCCGGCAGCCAAAGCGCACAAGGGGCTTTGGCCTGCCAGCGCCGTGGCGTAAGAGGCCGCGATGAACCGCCCTTCGCGCGCCGCATGACCGACGCGCCGACCCCGCCGACCGACGACATCGCCGCCCTGGCCAAGGGTGGGCGGACGAACGTGTTCGGCTTCGTCCTGCGGCTGGTCGCGCGGTTGCCGTTCCTGTTCATCGCCGGGCGAATCTATGGCCCGGAGATCGTCGGGCGGTTCGCGCTGGCGGTGCTGGTGGTCGAACTGGCGGCGCTGATCGCGACGCTGGGGCTCAAGCGCGGGCTGGCGCAGGCGCTGTCGTCGACCGACCGGCCGCACGCGCATGTCGTGTGGGACGCGCTGGCGGTCGCGTTCATCCTGTCGGTCGCGGCGAGCGCGGTGTTGTTCGTGTTCCCGCAGATCATGTATCCGAACAGCGAGGTGATCGGGTTCGAACGGCTGTTGCCGCTGATCGTGTTCGCGATCGCGTGGTCCGACGTCAGCCTCGCCGCGCTGGCCTATCGGCTGAACGTAAAGGCGGCGGTGACCGCGCGGGCGGTGGTCGAGCCATGGACGATCTCGATCGCGGCATGGGGCCTCAGCTACTATTCGACGCGCGACGGGCTTATCATGAGCTACGTCCTGGCGATGGCGGCGGCGCTGGTCGCGTCGATCGTGCCGTTCGTGCGCAGCTATGGCCTGCCCCATGGCTGGTCGCCGCACCTGCGCCCGATGCTGGCGCTGGTGAAGCGCAACATGCCGCTGGCCGGGGCCGATGCGATCGAATGGGGCACGCGCAACGTCGACCGCTTCATCCTGGGGCTGTTGTTCGGGCCGGCGATCGTCGGCATCTATTACATGGCGCAGCAGGTCGCCTCGCTGCCGCAGAAGCTCAAGACGAGCTTCGATCCGGTGCTGGGCCCGGTCATCACCCACAGCCTGGCGGCGGACGACAAGGGGGCGGTCGCGCGGCAGGTGCGGCAGGTCGGCTTCTGGATCATCACCGCGCAGGCGGCGCTGGCGCTGGCCGGCAGCATCCCGGCATCGGGGGTGATGGGCGTGGTCGGGCGCGAGTTCGTCAGCGGCGCGGGCGCGCTGTCGTTCCTGCTGGTCGCCGAGGTGCTGGCGGCCAAGGGCGCGGTGTCGGAAGCGGCGCTGGTCTATATCGCGCGGCATCGCAACCTGATGATCTCGATCGGGCTGCTGACGTTCCAAGTCCTGCTGAGCTTCGCGCTGGTGATGCTGATGCGCAGGATCGGCCTGCCGCAAAACTATGCCGCGGTCGGCCCGGCGATGGCGCTGTGCACGTCGGTGGCGCTGGGATCGGTCATCAAGTCGGGGCTGTTGTCGAAGCTGCTGGGGCACAGCGTGCGCGATTTCCGCCCGGCGTTCGTGTGGGCGGTGCTGGCCGCGACGCTGGTCGGGTCGGCGATCATGCAACTGCCCAAACGGTTCGAATGGGCCGAGATGCTGTTCGGCATACCCCTGATCCTCGCGACCTATTTCGCCATCCTGTGGCGTTGGGCATTCCGGCCGGAGGACAGGGCGCTGTTCCACAAGAGCGCGGCGGCGAGCGAGGCGCAGCTGCCGACCGACCGGTACAAGGTCTGACCGGTCAGGTCGTGCGCGGCGCTGTGCCGAACGACGGCCGCGGCGCGCCGTTGAACAGCCACAACAGCACCGGCGAGCGCATCACGACGCGCGTATGGAACGCGTAGGACAGGATCGCCGCGACCGGCACGACGAAGGCGAAGGTCAGATAGTCGTTGCGCAGCACATCCTCGGACAGGGCCTGGAGCAGCTTCACCAGCGGAAAATGCACGAGGTAGATCGTCAGCGAGGCATCGGCGATTCGTCGCAGCAGGGGCGGCACGTGGCGGATAGACAGGGCGGAACGCAGGATCAGCAGCGCACTGGTACCGGGCAGCACCGCGCGGGCGAGCAGCGACAACTGGGGCACGCCGATGCCCGACGGAACGCCCGTCAGCCATGCCGCGCCGCAGTCGAGCATCAGCGTCGCGGCGACCAGCAGCGCCATGGTGCGCCAATGGCCCAGCACGGTCGCCGCCAGCCCCCCGTCCCGGCCGAGCAGGATGCCGATCGCATAGAGCGGCGCATAGCCGAGGATCTGCGGCAGGGCACCGAGTACGGTCGGGCCGTCGCACGGTACGATGACGGCCAGGCGGATACCGAGCGTCATCAGTCCCAGCGACGCGACCAGCATCGCCGCGATCACCCGCACCTGTCGCACGGTGTCGCCGGCGCCGGTGCCGGTCAGCCATGCACTCACCCGGGCATGGGTGTCGCCGAACGCGAGCAGCCATGCGATCGGCAGGTACAGGATCAGCGCGAGCAGGAACCAGAGGTGGTACCAGTTGAACCACAGGCTGGCGATCGGCAGCGCGGTCGTCGCATAATGCAGTCGCAGCGCGACCAGCGTCGGCACGGTCAGGACGAGGCCGGTGGCGAGCGGCATGGCCAGCGTCCGGATCCGCGCGCGCAGCCAGTCGCGGCGGGATCGCCGCGCGCCGACGAAACCGCACAGGAAGCCGGCGACGACCATGAACGCGCCCATGCGGACGTGCGTCGAGACATAGCCGATCACCGCGAAGAACGGGTCGTGCGACCGTTCGGGCAGCGCGTGGAGCAGGATGCCGAACAGCATCAGTCCCGCGCGCCACGCGTCGACTCCGACGAAGCGCTGCGGTGGCTGCATCGCGGCTTAGCCCTGCGCCGATCCACGCCGGCATCGGCGGACCAGCGCTTTCGGCAGGTCGGTGGCAAGGCTGCGGTGGAGGGCGGCGCTGAAGATCGCGTAGCCGGCATCGTTCAGGTGCAGCCCGTCGCCCTCGTAGAACGGGCCGGGGCGACCGTTCACCAGGAACCGGTCGCGAACGTCGACATAGATCAGGTCGTCGTCGCGCCCGGCCATCGCCTGCACGATCGCATCGAACGCCGCCTGCTTGCCGGCGAGCGCCCAGCGGGTGGGGGAGGGTTTGACCGAGACGAAGAATACCGGCGTCGTACCTAGCCGCTTGCGCTTGTACGCCATGAAGTCGGCAAAGGCGGCCGCCGTCGCCTCGACCGTCACGCCGAACGCCAGGTCGTTCTCCCCGGCGTAGAACACGATCGCGCGCGGCGGTTGCGGGTTCCGTTCGTTGAGGAACCGGGTGGTCAGCTCGGCCAGCGTCGCCCCGCCGATCGCGCGGTTGTGCGTCGTCCACGGCTGCATGTCCCGTTGCAGGTCGGTCCAGCGCGCCATCGTCGAGCTGCCGACGAACCACACCGCGCACTGGTCCTGCCGCACTTCGTTGGGCAGCGGCAGCGAATTGGTGAACGCCTTCTGCTCGCGTGCCTTGCTATAGCCCCAGCCGAAGACGATCGCGCCGAATACGCCGAGCGCGATGAGGGCCTTGAGCAGCGTCATCGCGATTTCGCGCAGGGCGGAGGGCAGTTTCGCAGGCGGGCTGGACATGCGGTCGTCGTTCCTTTCGGAACAACGACATAGGCCGCAAAGGTTACCCGGCGCTCAACGGGTTTGCCTGACGTGGTTGGCGGCGCTCGACTGGAACGTCATCCCGGCGAAGGCCGGGATCTCCCGGTTAAGGCGCGGGACGAGAGCCGCTTGAGACCCCAGCCTTCGCTGGGGTGACGTTTTATGCCACGCAGACCTGCCCGTCCCGCAGCAGGTCGCTTACCGGAACGGCGGTTCGTTGAACGCGCGCAGCTTGCGGCTGTGGAGGCGGGCGCCTTCCTGGCGCAGCTGCTCGCAGGCCTCGATGCCGATGCGCATATGTTCGTTGATCGCGCGTTCGTAGAAGCGGTTGGCCTGTCCGGGCAGCTTCAGTTCGCCGTGCAGCGGCTTGTCCGACACGCACAGCAGCGTGCCGTAGGGGACGCGGAAGCGGTAGCCCTGCGCCGCGATCGTCGCCGATTCCATGTCGATGCCGACCGCGCGGCTGAGCGAGAAGCGCAGCGCCGACCGGCTGAAGCGCAATTCCCAGTTGCGGTCGTCGGTGGTGACGATGGTGCCGGTGCGCAGCCGCTTCTTGAGTTCGTCGCCCGACTGGCCCGACACGATCTCCGCCGCGCGGGCCATCGCCACCTGTACCTCGGCGATGGCGGGGACGGGGATTTCCGGCGGCAGCACGTCGTCGAGGACATGGTCGTCGCGCAGATAGGCATGGGCGAGCACATAGTCGCCGATCCGCTGGCTGGGGCGCAGGCCGCCGCAATGGCCGATCATCAGCCACGCCTCGGGCCGCATCACCGCGAGGTGGTCGCAGATCGTCTTCGCGTTCGACGGACCGACGCCGATATTGACCAGCGTGATGCCGGTGCCGTCGGGCGCGACGAGGTGATAGGCCGGCATCTGGTGCCGCCGCCACGCGCTGTCGCTGACCATGCGTTCGGCATCGTCGCCCGCGGTCGCCAGCACCCCGCCGGCCCCCGACAGCGCGGTATAGCGGCTGGGCGTGCCATCGGCGGCGGGCTTCAGCTGTTCGCCGGCCCAGCGGACGAATTCGTCGACATAGCGGTGATAGTTGGTGAACAGCACATACTGCTGGATATGTTCGGGCGGGGTGCCGGTATAATGCCGCAGCCGCGCCAGCGAGAAATCGGTCCGCAGGCCGTCGAACAGCGCCAGCGGGCGGCTGTCGTCATGGCCGATCCAGAGTCCGTCGGCGATCTCGTCGCCGATATGCGCCAGCTCGGTCGCCGGAAAGAACCGCGCGAGTTCGGACGCCGACACCGCGTCGAGGCTGAGCGCGTGTCCCGCGTCGAGGACATAGGGGAAAGGGATTTCCTGCCGCCCCGCCACCGCCTCGACCGTCACGTCGTGGTTCGCGATCAGCAGGTCGAGCTGTTCGGTCAGATAGGCGGCGAACATCGCCGGCTTGGTCACGCTGATGCGATAATCGCCCGGCGTCGTCAGCCGCCCATAGGCGCGCGAGGGCATCGGCCGGTCGCTGCCACCGCGATAGGTCAGGCGGATTTCCGGATAGGCGAACGACCCGTCCACGCGTGCGGACGAGGGGGGCGGGGTGCCGTCGGTCAGGTAGCGGTCGAGTGCGGCGCGCAGCCGCGCCACGGAAGCGGTATAGAGCCGATCGAGTTCGGCGACGATCTGGGAAGCCTGCGTCATCGACCGTGGCTAGGGCGTTCCGCCGCGACAGGTCAAGAGGTTGGCGGGGGAACGGCGCGATCGGGGCGCCGGTGCGACGTCCACCGCCGTATCTTGCCAATGCCACCCAACTGTACCCCGGCCTTTGCCGGGGTACAGCGAGGCGTTGGCTCTGTTCGAGACTTTCACAGAGGTCTCGGTCAAGTCCGGGGTGACGTCGGCGGACGGGGCAACGCTCGCGGCCGTTGCCCCGCCTGTCGATCAGGTCGCCGAGGGCGGAACCTTCGGGGTGGCGTCGGCCTCGCGCTTCTTCTCGATCAGCTTCGACGCGCCGAACGCCGCCCCGGCGATCGCGGCTGCGGCACCGGCGACGATCGCGGCGGTAGCGCCGGGATGCGCCTTCACCGTCTCGGCGGTCGACCTGGCGGCGCTGCTCACCGCGTCGCGCGATTTGGCGGCGGCGTCGGTCACGCTCTCCTTGGCCGAGGCATAGGTCGCCGAGGCCTTTTCGGCGATCGTGCCCGAGGTTTCGGCGACGTCGTTGGCGACATCCTTGGTGGTCGTCGTGTTGGTCATGACGTTCCCTTTCGCGTTCGATATGGTTGCGTAACTACCGACTAACTCGAACGACCGCCGCCGGTTCCGTTACGGGAGGCAGGAAACGGCGGCGAAGGGTCAGAGCGAGGCGAGCAGGTTTTCCGCCGAACTGACCTTGAACTCGCCGGGCGCCTCGACATGCAGCGCCTCGACCACGCCGTCGTTGACCAGCATCGCGTAACGCTGCGACCGGGTGCCCATGCCATAGGCGGAGCTGTCCATCGTCAGCCCGACCGCCTTCGCGAAATCGGCATTGCCGTCGGCCAGCATCGTCACCTTGTCGCCCGCATTGCCCGCCTTCGCCCAGGCGTCGAGCACGAACGCGTCGTTGACCGCGGTGCAGGCGATCTCGTCGACGCCCTTGTCGCGAAACGCCTGCGCCTGTTCGACGAAGCCCGGCAGGTGGCGGGCCGAGCAGGTCGGGGTGAAGGCACCGGGCACCGAAAACAGCGCGACACGGCGACCGGCGAAGAAATCCCCGGTCGATACCTGGTCCGGGCCATCGGGCGTGACCTTTACGAGCGTGGCGTTGGGCAGGGGGTCGCCGACCTTGATCGTCATCACATTCTCCACATGGTGCGCCGACGGGCGCGTCGCAGCCAGCGTGGGAGCGGGCGCGGACCTTTTCAACCATGGCGCTACCGCGTCGGTACGATTAGCGTCGTACGCATTATGGAACAGACACGATTTCTTGCCGGACAGATATTGCTGGCGATGCCCGGCATCGGCGACCGCCGTTTCGACCATGCGGTCATCGCCATGTGCACCCATGACGAGGAAGGGGCGATGGGCGTCGGCATCGGCGACACGATCGACGGCCTGAGCCTGCACGCGCTGCTCAAGCAACTCGACATCGAACCGGGCGAGGCGCCCGATGCGCCGATCCATCTGGGCGGCCCGGTGGAGACTCGGCGCGGTTTCGTGCTGCACGACGACAGCTGGGGCGGACAGGACACGATCGACGTCGCCGGCAAATGGGCGCTGTCGGGATCGATCGACGTGCTGCGCGCGATCGCGGCCGGGACCGGGCCGGCGCGGTTCATCGTCGCGCTGGGCTATGCCGGGTGGGAGGCGGGACAGCTCGACGCGGAAATGTCGCGCCATGGCTGGATGAACGTCGACGGCGACGCCGCCCTGCTGTTCGACGTGCCGACCGCGACGCGCTGGCGCGCCGGGTTCGACCGGGCGGGGATCGATCCGCGGCTGCTGGCGCTGGGCGCCGGAACCGCCTGACCCCGGCAAAGATTTGTTAGGGGGCGGTCGATAGGGTCGGGCCGATGCCGATCCTGTCCGTCCTGTGGGAAACCGTGAAGCCGACGCTGGTCGTCTGGGGCTTCGGCTTTTCGGTCATGACCGCGCTCGAACTGCTCGCGCCGCGCGAGCGCCAGTCGCTGCGCGGCCGGTTGCCGGGGCTGGTGTTCTGGACGATCTGGCTGGCGATCAGCGGCGTCGCCTATGCCGGATTCCGCACGCTGTGGACCGCGCTGGGCATCCCGCCGCTTCTCACCCTGCCGACCGGCGCGGGGTGGGCGACGCCGGCATCGTGGGTGCTGGCGCCGCTGGTCGGTGCGGTGATCTACGATTTCTTCTTCTACTGGTGCCACCGCGCGCAGCATCGCTGGCTGTGGCGCTATCACGCGGTGCATCATTCGATCCGCGAGCTGTCGGCCGTGAACGCGTTCCACCATCCGGTCGAACCGTTCGTCCAGATCCTGTTGATCACGATCCCGACCAGCCTGATCGCCAGCGAAGCCGCGCCGGTCGTGCCGGCGATCCTGATCGTGATGCATCTGCAGGCGTTCTTCATCCATACCCCGACCCGCTGGCATCTGGGGCCGCTCGCCAGCGTCGTCGTCGACAATCGCTTCCACCGCATCCACCATTCGGTCGAGCCGCGGCATTTCGACCGTAATTTCGGCGCGTTCACGACGCTCTGGGACCGGTTGTTCGGCACCGTGTGGATACCGGCGAAGGACGAATGGCCCGCGACCGGCATCTCCGAGGTCGACCAGCCGCGCACGCTGCACGAATGGGTCGCACTGCCGGTCGCCTATGACCGGGCGCGGGGCGCGAACGCTCCGCCAGAACCGTCGTCCGCCCGGATATAAAGATATCTTTATATAGGGTTTGCGTTTCGCCGGCCGCATCGATAGAGGCGCACCATCCGCCATGGGCGTGCCCCATGGCCCCACGCAGGAGCTACCCATGGCCACCGCCCCAAATTCTGCCGGCGCCGACAAGCAGACCGATTACGTCATCAAGGACATCGGCCTCGCCGACTTCGGTCGCAAGGAAATCGAGATCGCCGAAACCGAGATGCCGGGCCTGATGGCGCTGCGCAGCGAGTTCGGCGCGTCGCAGCCGCTGAAGGGTGCGCGCATCACGGGCTCGCTGCACATGACGATCCAGACCGCGGTGCTGATCGAGACGCTGACCGCGCTCGGCGCCGACGTCCGCTGGGCGACGTGCAACATCTTCTCGACGCAGGACCATGCCGCCGCGGCGATCGCCGCCAAGGGCATCCCGGTGTTCGCGATCAAGGGCGAGAGCCTCGCCGATTACTGGGACTATGTCGGCGATATCTTCGACTGGGGTAACGAAACCGCCAACATCATCCTCGACGACGGCGGCGACGCGACGATGTTCGCGCTGTGGGGCGCGAAGCTCGAAGCCGGCGCTTCGCTCAGCGAGCCCGAGAACGAAGAGGAAGTCGAATTCCAGCGCGCGCTCAAGGCGTTCATCGCCAGGCGTCCGGGCTATCTGACCGAGACGGTCAGGAACCTGAAGGGCGTGTCGGAAGAGACGACGACCGGCGTCCACCGCCTGTACGAGATCGCGAAGAAGGGCGAACTGCCGTTCCCCGCGATCAACGTCAACGACAGCGTCACCAAGTCGAAGTTCGACAATCTGTACGGCTGCAAGGAATCGCTGGTCGACGCGATCCGTCGCGCGACCGACGTGATGCTGGCCGGCAAGGTCGCCTGCGTCGCGGGCTTCGGCGACGTCGGCAAGGGCAGCGCCCAGTCGCTGCGCAACGGCGGCGCGCGCGTGATGGTGACCGAAGTCGATCCGATCTGCGCGCTGCAGGCGGCGATGGAAGGGTTCGAGGTCGTGACGATGGAAGAGGCGGTGACCCGCGCCGACATCTTCTGCACCGCGACCGGCAACGCCGACGTCATCACCGCCGAGCACATGGCGGCGATGAAGCCGATGAGCATCGTCTGCAACATCGGCCACTTCGACAGCGAGATCCAGATCGCGGCGCTCAGCAACTATGAGTGGGACGAAGTGAAGCCGGGCACCGACCTGGTGAAGTTCCCCGACGGCAAGCAGATCATCGTGCTGGCCAAGGGCCGCCTAGTGAACCTCGGCTGCGCCACCGGTCACCCGTCGTTCGTCATGTCGTCGTCGTTCACCAACCAGGTGCTGGCGCAGATCGAGCTGTGGACCAAGGGCGAGAACTACCGGAACGAAGTCTATGTCCTGCCCAAGCACCTAGACGAGAAGGTCGCGGCGCTGCATCTCGAAAAGCTGGGCGTGAAGCTGTCGAAGCTGACGCCCAAGCAGGCGGGCTATATCGGCGTGCCGGTCGAAGGGCCGTTCAAGCCGGATCATTATCGCTACTGATCCGAACGGATCGACAGTGCGGAAGGGGCGGGCATCCAGCGGGATGTCCGCCTTTTTTTGTTGCTGTGCAGCAACAGTCCGTTCCAATTCTATCGCGACCACGCTGTAAATAGCCACTTCCGGCAAAAAACCCGATCGTACAGGCTTGCGGTGCGGATGGAGAGTGATCGATCAAGGGAATAATCATAACTGTATAAAAAGGGGTCGTTCCATGAAGCAATGTACGTCGCGTTTCCGGGCGGGTGCCGGACGTAGCGCCATCGCTCTGGCGGCATTGTTCGCCTCGGCAGCCGCTGCCGCACAGACGGTCGCGCCGCAAACGGCAACCGTCGAACAGGATCAGCCTACCGACGAAGTCCAGCCCGCCGAGGAAATCGTCGTCACCGGATCGCGCATCGCCCGACCCGAACTGAACGTCGCCAACCCGATCGTGTCGGTCAGCGCTTCGGCGATCGAGGCGACCGGCCTGAACAACATCACCGATGTCCTGATCCGCAATCCCGCGCTGACCGGCTCTGTCGGCGGGTCGCGCTCGGGTGGGGCGAGTTCCACGCCGCTGAGCGGCACCGGCGCCAACTTCCTGAATCTGCGCAACCTGGGCGTCAACCGTACGCTTACGCTGGTCAACGGGCGCCGTCACGTCGCGGGGGTGCCGAACACGGCGGCAGTCGATACGAACTCGATCCCGCAGGACCTGATCGAAAAGATCGACGTCCTGACCGGCGGCGCATCGGCGATCTACGGCGCCGACGGCGTTTCGGGCGTCGTGAACTTCGTGTTGCGGCGTGACTTCGAAGGCATATCCGCCCGACTGCAAGCCGGTATCTCGGACGATGGCGACGCGGGGAATCAACTGGCATCGATCGTCGCGGGCAAGAACTTCGCCGACGGTCGTGGCAATGTTACCGCCGCGTATGAATACAGCAATACCGAACGGCTGAGCAGCTTCGCGCGCCCCTTCAGCGGCGACCCCAGCCGCTATCGCGAGTTGTGGCAGAACATCAACGATTTCCGCCGTGGCCCCAATGGGGTGCCGATCGACGATCCCAACCTGCCCGATCGGATCATCTACACGAACCTGGGATGGGCCGACAGTTCCCCCGATGCGGCGGTCGACCTGAACGGCGACGGCATTCCCGACTTCACCGGCAGCGGGCTGGTCTATGACGGCGGCACGTTCCTGCCCGGGTCGTCCGGTCGCGCCCGGAACGGGTCGTCGAACACGCCGACCGCCGGCTATTTCGGCGATCTGTTCCCGGCCATCGAACGGCATGCGGCGAACCTGCTGACCAGCTTCGAATTCTCGGACGCGGTACGGTTCTTCGCCGAAGGCAAGTTCGTGCGGACCCGGGCCTATTCGGTAGGGCAGCCGAGCTTCGACTTCGGCACGTCCCTGGCGTCCGACAACGCGTTTCTTGCCGACCGCTTCGGGCCGAACGCCGCGCCGGATGGTGCGACCTTCTCGCGCGACAATTTCGATTTCGGCATTCGCGGTGAACGGGTCCGTCGCGATACGTGGCGTGGCGTGGTCGGGTTCGACGGGCGCATCACGCCCAACGCCCGCTACGAACTGTCCTATGTCTACGGCCGCACCAACGCGCGTTCGACGCAGACGTCGAACCTCATCAACGATCGCTACTTCGCGGCGATCGATGCCGTGCGTGCGCCCGATGGCAGCATCGTATGCCGTTCGACGCTCGATGCCACCGCGCTCGACGTACCGGCCAGCACCTTCATCCCCGGTGCGGGCAGCGCCTGTCGTCCGCTCAACATCCTTGGCAACGGGGTCGCGTCGCAGGCATCGCTCGACTTCGTCCTGGCGGACAACGTCAACCGGGCGGCGGTCGACCAGCATGTTGTGTCGGGCTCGATCTCGGGTGATACCGGCGCGATCTTCTCGCTGCCCGGTGGTCCGGTCGGGTTCGCGCTCGGCGGCGAATATCGGCGCGAAGGCAGCCGCTCGGACCCCGATGCGCTGATCGTCAACGGCGACCTGCGCGACTTCGCGGCATTGCCGCCGAGCTCGGGCAGCTTCGACGTGAAGGAAGCCTTTGCCGAATTGAACGTCCCCGTACTGGCGAACCTGCCCTTCGCGGAATTGCTGTCGTTCAGCGCGGCGTTGCGCCTGTCGGATTATTCGACCGTGGGATCGACGACGACGTGGAAGCTCGACGGCATCTATGCCCCGATCCGCGACATCCGCATCCGCGGTTCCTATTCGCAGGCGGTCCGCGCCCCGAACATCGGAGAACTGTTCCTGCCGGCGACCGGAACGTTCGGTTTCGTCACCGATCCGTGCGACCTGTCGGCGCGTGGACAGGGTACGCAGTTCCGCGCGGCGAACTGCCAGACGTTGCTTGCCAACCTCGGCCTGACCCCGACGCAGATCGCCAGCTTCACTCCGTCGCGGGTTCCTTCGGCCACGACGTCGCGTCGCGGCACGACCGGCGGCAATCCGAACCTCAGCGAGGAAACGGCCAAGACCTGGACCGCAGGTATCGTCCTGCAGCCCCGGTTCATCCCGGGTCTGACGATCACCGCCGACTGGTACGACATCCGCATCAGCGACGCGATCAACACGCCGACGCCGACCGAACTGGCGGAATTGTGCGTCGATCAGCCGACGATCGACAACCAGTTCTGCGCCAACGTCTTCCGCGCGCAGGGAACGGGGTATGTCCTGGGTGACGGTTCCGACCCGCAGCGTCGCATCGGTTTCAACGTCGGGCCGGCGAACGTCGCCGCGTTCCGGACGTCGGGCGCGGACTTCAGCGTGGCGTATCGTTTCGAACCGGGCGCCAATCTCGGCCGGTTCGATTTCCGGCTCGACGGTGGATATCTCGAAAACCTGTCCTTCGTTCCTTCGCCGGGTGCCGACGTCGACGTGGACACGCTGGAAGCGTACAACCCGCGGTGGCGCGGCAACGCCAACGTGACGTGGACGCTCGATGCGTTCTCGCTCAATTACGGCTTGCTGTACTGGAGCAAGACGCGGCGCTTCACGACCGAGGAACTGGCGGGCGATCCCGATATCTCGGACCCGCGCTACTTCTTCTATCCCGAACTGTTCCAGCATGACATCCGGGCGGAGGTCCGGGTGAACGACCGTTTCCGCTTCTATGGCGGCGTCAACAATCTGTTCGAACAGACGCCGAACCTGGGCTCGCTCAACTATCCGATCTCGGGCGTCGGCCGGTTCATTTACGCCGGCGCGTCGTTCCGCCTTTGATTGACAATGGCTGACGGGGCGATCCGTCGCAGGAACACGGCAAAGGGGGCGGCGCCATGCGGTGTCGCCCCTTTTTTATACGGCTGACTCGGACTAGGCAGGGGCGTGTCGAACCTTCCCAGTCTGCCGCCCCTCACCGGAAAAACAGCGTGATCGCTATCACGGTCCTCACCGCGATCCTGTGCGGCGTCGTGCTGGCGTTGCTGGTCGGCGTCGGTGGCTGGATGCTCTATGCCGGGCTGGCGGCGCGGCGGCAGGCGCTGGCCGATGCGGCGTCGTTCGAATCGCTGCGATCGACGCTGGCGGCGTCGCCGGCGCTGGCGATGGTCGTGCGCGCCGACGGGCGGTTGTCGCTGGATGCGCCACTGGTCGATCGGCTGGGGCGGGTCGATGCGCCCGCGATGCTCGCCGATCTGGGCGATCCCGACAGCGGGCTGGAGCCGGGCAGCGCCGACCGGCTGATCGACGCCGTCAACGCCGCGATGCGCGGGGGGCGGCCATTCCGCACCGTCGTGCGCGCGACCGGTTCGGCGCGGTCGCTGTTCGCGATCGGCGAACGGGCGCCCGCCGCGCTCAACACGCCGGGCGGGGTGCTGGTCTGGTTCTTCGACGCGACCGAGTTTCACGACGAGATCGCGACGCTGGGCGCCGAGGCCGAGGAGTATCGCGCGGCGTTCGAGGCACTGTCCAGCCTGATCGAGGCGGCACCGATGCCGATGTGGTATCGCGACGACACGCTGCGCCTCGCGATGGTCAACACCGCCTATGTCCGCGCGGTCGATGCCGAGGACGCGGCGACGGTGATCGGCCGGCAGGTCGAGCTGGTCGAGGGCGTCGGCATGGGCGGGCCGCTGGCCAGCGCGTCGATCGCGCGCGACACTGGGCAACCGCAGGTCGCGGCGATGCCGGCGACGATCGGCGGCGAACGGCGGATGCTGCGCGTCCACGACATGCCGCTGCGCGACGGCGGCACCGGCGGCTTCGCGATCGACGTCCACGAGATCGAGGAAGCGGGGGCGAGGCTCAAGCGCAGCCGCGATGCGCAGCGCGCGATGCTCGACCGGTTGTCGGCGGGGGTGGCGCAGTTCGCGCCGGACCGCACGCTGGTATTCTACAATCAGCCATTCGGTCGCACGTTCGCGATGAAGCCCGAATGGCTGGCCGACCGCCCCGAATTCGACCGGGTGCTCGACCGCATGCGCGAGGCCAAGCGCCTGCCCGAGGTTCGCGACTTTCCGGGGTGGAAGGCGGAGCGGCGCGACTGGTTCCGTGCGGCCGAGGGCGCGATCGAGGAACAGTGGCATCTGCCCGGCGGCACGCACCTGCGCGTCGTGGCGCAGCCGTTGCCCGAAGGCGGGCTGCTGCTGATCTTCGAGGATCGGACCGAACAGGTGCAACTGGCCAGCGCGCGCGACACGCTGCTGCGCGTGCGGACCGCGACGTTCGACAATCTGTTCGAGGCGCTGGGCGTGTTCGCCGCCGACGGCCGGTTGCAGATCTGGAACGCGAAGTTCCGGCAGGTCTGGGGCCTCGACGACGCGTTCCTCGACGGGCATCCGCGGGTCGATGCGCTGGCCGAGCGGGTTGCCGACAGCCTCGCCAATCCCGGCCGGGCGACGCTGATCCCCGAGCTGGTCCGCTTCGCCACGCAGCAGCGGATGCAGCGTTCGGGCCGGTTCGCGATGGCCGACGGGCGGCATTACGAGTTCGGCGCGGTGCCGCTGCCCGATGGCAATGCGTTGCTGACGATGCTCGACATTTCCGACAGTCGCCGGATGGAGCAGGCGCTGCGCGACCGCAACGAGGCGCTGGAAGCCGCCGACCGGGTCAAGACCGCGTTCGTCGCGTCGATGAGCTACGAACTGCGCACCCCGCTGACCTCGATCAAGGGCTTCGCCGAGATGCTGCAGGCGGGCTATGCCGGCAAGCTCAGCGAGGACGGGGCGCGCTATACCGATGCGATCCTCGAATCGGTCGAGCGGCTGGGCGGGCTGATCGACGACACGCTCGACCTGACCGCGAACGAGACGGCGCCGGTCGCGCGGGCGACGGTGCCGCTGAAGATGATCGCCAGCGAAGCGGCGGGCGCGGCACGGACCGCGGCGGCGGCGCGCGGCGTCGAACTGGCGGTGGAGATCGCGCCGTCGGCGGGCGTGATGCTGGGCGACGCCCGGCGGCTGCGGCAGGCGATCGGCCATCTGCTCGACCATGCGATCGGCGGGTTGCAACAGGGCGGGCGGGTGCTGCTCCATGTCGACGGCGATGCGCAGCGTGCGCGGATCGTGGTGTCGGACGACGGCACGGGCATGTCGAAGGATGCCGTCGCGCGCGCGTTCGACCGGTTCGCGCAGGCGGGCGTGGCGCGGGTCGGCGAACGGGCGCTGAGCCTCGACCTGCCGCTGGCGCGACAGGCGGTCGAGGCGCATGGCGGCACGATCGAGCTGGTGTCGGAAAAGGGCATGGGCACGCTGGTCACGATCGACCTGCCGCGCGAGCCGTGATGTACCTGCCCGACGAAGCCGCCGCCCACGCGTTCGGCGCGGCGATCGCCGCCGTGCTGCGCGCCGGGGATGTGGTCGCGCTGTCGGGGCCGCTGGGGGCGGGCAAGACCAGCATCGCGCGCGGCGTGCTGGCGGCTTTGGGGCTGGCGGGGGAGGCGCCGTCGCCGAGCTTCGCGATCGTGCAGCCCTATGACCCGCCCGAAATCCGGATGAGCGTGCTGCACGTCGATCTCTACCGCATCGAGCATCCGGACGAGGCGCTGGAACTCGGGCTCGACGATGCGCTGGACGACGGTGCGCTGCTGGTCGAATGGCCCGAGCGGCTGGGCGACGATCCGTGGCCCGAAGCGCTCTGGCTGTCGCTGGCGTTCGACGAAGCGGGCGGGCGGCGCTTGACAGCGCGGGTGCCGGACGCTTGGGAAAGCCGATGGCCGCTGACCTGAACCCGCGCGACGCGGCATCCGATTTCCTGGCGCATGCCGGCTGGGCCGATGCGCAGATCCTGCCGCTGGCGGTCGACGCGTCGTTCCGCCGATACTATCGCGTGATCGAGGCGGGGCGCAGCGCGGTGCTGATGGATGCGCCGCCGCCCGAGGACACGCGCAAGTTCGCGCATATGGCGGCGTGGCTGACCGAACGCGGCTTTTCCGCACCCGCCATCCTCGCCGACGACAGCGACAGCGGCTTCATGCTGCTGGAGGATTTCGGCGACATGCGGATGCGCGAGACGGTCGACGCCGCGCCGGAAAGCGAAGGCCGGCTCTATGCCGCGGCGATCGACCAGCTGCTGCGGCTGCAACGGCACGAGGCCGCGCCGGTCCCGTCCTATGACCGCGCGTTCATCCTGCGCGAGGCCGACCTGCTGATCGAATGGTATTGCGGCGCGCTAGAGCTGTCGGTCGATGCCGAGGGGTATCGCGCGGCGTGGAACGCGGCGTTCGATGCGCTG
Source organism: Sphingomonas sp. 2R-10 (assembly GCF_030062225.1). NCBI lineage: Bacteria > Pseudomonadati > Pseudomonadota > Alphaproteobacteria > Sphingomonadales > Sphingomonadaceae > Sphingomonas > Sphingomonas sp. 2R-10. The sequence goes on along the minus strand of NZ_JASCXF010000035.1, from coordinate 6,975 downwards.
CCCGAAATGCCGGTGGTGACCGTGCTGCGCGACTATCATGCCGAGAACCTGATGCTGCTCGACGATACGCGGCTGGGGCTGCTCGATTTCCAGGACGCGCTGGCGGGGCATCCGGCCTACGACCTCGTGTCGCTGTTGCAGGATGCGCGACGCGACGTGCCGGCGGTGGTGGAGGCGTCGATGCTGGCGCGCTATCGCGAATCGACCGGGGTGGGCGACGGGTTCGACGCGGCCTATCACCTGTTCGGCGCCCAGCGGAACGCGAAGATCCTCGGCATCTTCACCCGGCTGTGGCGGCGCGACGGCAAGCTGCGCTATGGCGCGCTGTGCCCGCGCGTCTGGCGCTATCTGGAACGCGATCTCGGCCATCCGGCGCTGGCGGGTGTCGCGCGCTGGTTCGACCTCAACATCCCGCCGCACAAGCGCGGCGATCCGCAGGAACTCGCATGACCACGCTCCGTTCGATCCGCCCCAACCCGCAGGCGGCGGTGCCCGAGACCGCGATGGTGCTGGCAGCGGGCCTGGGCAAGCGGATGCGTCCGTTGACCGCGATGCGGCCCAAACCGCTGGTCGAGGTCGCCGGCAAGCCGTTGATCGACCATGTGTTCGACCGGCTGCGCGGGGCGGGGGTGAAGCGTGCGGTGGTCAACGTCCACTATCTTGCCGATGCGATGGAAGCGCATCTCAGGCACCGGGTGAAGGGCATCGACATCGCCGTGTCCGACGAGCGCGCGAAGCTGCTGGAGACCGGTGGCGGGCTGGTGAAGGCGCGCGACCTGATCGGCGATGCGCCCTTCGTCTGCGTCAATTCGGACAATCTGTGGGTCGATGGCCCGGTCGATTCGATCCGGTTGCTGAGCGCGCTGTGGGACGATGCGAAGATGGACGCGCTGCTGCTGCTGGTGCCGCAGGCGCTGGCGCATGGCCACCGCGGGCAGGGCGATTTCCATATCGACGCGCTGGGCCGCATCACCGGTCGGCGCAAGCCCGGCCGGCTGGCACCATTCGTGTTCACCGGCGTGCAGATATTGTCGCCACGCGTCATCGCCGACTGGCCGGACGGTGCGTTCTCGACCAACCTGTTCTGGAACCGCGCGATCGAGGCAGGTCGCGCTTATGGCGTCGTGCATCAGGGGCTGTGGTTCGATGTCGGCACGCCGGCGTCGATCCCGATGACCGAAGCGGTGCTTGCCGATGGCTGAGGGGGCAATTGAAAACTCGCGGAAGAGCGAGTTTTCAGGCGGTGCCGCCAAACGCGCCTCTGAGGCGAAGCGCCTCGGCCTCTACACCATCCCGATCCACCGGGCGTTCGCCGATGCGTTGGCGGTGGGGCTGATCCGCCGGTTCGGCGGCGATCCGCTGGGCCTTGCGCAGGGCATGGTGCTGGTCCCCACCAACCGCGCCAAGCGGACGGTGCAGGAAGCGTTCGTGCGCGCCAGCGGCGGCGGGTTGCTGCTGCCGCGCCTCGTCGCGATCGGGGATCCGGAGCTGGACGAAGGGGCGGGCAGCTTCGCCGATCCGGCCGACGCCGCGCCGATCCCGCCGGCGATCGATCCGCTCGCGCGGCGGATGATCCTCGCGCGGCTGGTGAGCGAGGAGCGCCAGCGCGCCGGGCGGCCGGTCGACGGGGCGGAGGCGGTGCGACTGGCGGGCGACCTTGCCGCGACGCTCGACCAGCTATTGGTCGAGGAGGTCGATCCGGCGGCGCTGCGCGCCCTGAACCTCGACGAAGCGCTGTCGGCGCATTGGGAACGCTCGCTCGAACTGTTCCGCATCGTGCTGGATCGCTGGCCGGGTGAGCTGGCGGCGCTGGGGCGGATCGACCTTGCCGAGCGCCGGACGCGGCTGCTCAAGCGGCTGTGCGTGCGGTGGAGCGTCGAGCCGCCCAAGGGATTCGTCTGCGCGGCGGGGATCGCGACCAATGCGCCGGCCATCGCCCGCATCCAGCGCTGCGTCGCCGGATTGCCGCGCGGCATGGTGGTGCTGCCCGGCCTCGACCTCGCGATGGACGATGACGAATGGGCATCGCTGGGGCCGCACGATCCCGATCCGGTGACCGGGCGACGGCGGCGGTCGATCGAGACCCATCCGCAATATCATCTGAAGCTGCTGCTCGACCGGATGGGCGTCAACCGCCACGAATTCGTCCGCTGGCAGGCGGCGAGCGAGCATGACGCGACCCCGACGCGCAGCCGCGCGATCGCCACCGCGCTCAGCCCGGCCGATCGCACCCACCACTGGATCGACGTGCCCGCCGCCGACCGCCGCCTGTCGGGGGTGCGCATGGTCGAACTGGCCACGCCGGCCGAGGAGGCGCAGGCGATCGCCATCGCGCTGCGCGAGGCATTGCAGACGCCCGAGCGGACCGCGGCGCTGGTTACGCCCGACCGGATGCTGGCACGCCGGGTCGCGGCGCACATGGCGCGCTGGGGCGTCACCGTCGACGACTCCGCCGGGCAACCGCTGTCACTGCTCGCGCCGGGCACGTTGCTCTTGGCGCTGGTCGAGGCGGCGGCGCAGGGGTTCGCGCCGGTCGCGTTGCTGGCGCTGCTCAAGCACCCGCTGGTGCGCAGCGGCGAGGCGGAGGCGCGCGTCGTGTGGCTCGACGGAGTCCGCCGCCTCGACCGCGCGTTGCGGGGGCCGCGTCCGGCGCCGGGGCTGGCCGGGATCGACCGCCATCTGCGCGAAGGCGAGCCGCGCGATGCGGCGATCCGCGCGGCGGCGCAGTCGTTCTGGGACATGGCCTGTCCGCTGCTGACCCCGCTGGCGAACGCCTTCGCCGCCGGGCCGCAACCGCTGGCTGAACTGCTGGCACTGCTGCGCGAAACGGCGGGCGAACTGGCGGGCGATGCGGCGTGGAGCCGTCCCGAAGGGCGCGCCGCCGCCGAACTGGTCGCCGCGCTGGAGGAACAGGCGGCGATCGGGCCGCCGGTCGTCGACCCGCGCGTGCTGCCCGCGCTGCTGCGGACGTTGCTGGACGAGGTGGCGGTGCGTCCGCCGCAGGGGGCGCATCCGCGCCTCGCCATTCTCGGCCTGCTCGAAGCACGGTTGCAGACCGCCGACCTGATGATCCTCGGCGGGCTGAACGAAGGCGTCTGGCCGGCGCTGCCGTCGCCCGACCCGTGGCTGGCGCCGCGTATCCGTGCCGAGCTGGGGCTGCCCGGCCTCGAACGCCGCATCGGTCTTGCCGCGCACGATTTCGCGGGTGCGCTCGGCGCGCGCGACGTGATCCTGACGCGGGCGGCACGCGATGCGACCGCGCCGACCATCGCCTCGCGGCTGTGGTTGCGGTTGCAGGCATTGGACGACGGTCTGGAGCGCGCCGGGCATCTCCGCGACTGGGCGCGGGCGATCGATACGCCTGTTGCCTATGCCGCCGCCGATCGTCCCGCGCCGCGCCCGCCGGTGGCGCTTCGCCCGCGCCGTATCTCGGTGACCGAGGTCGACCGGTTGAAGGCCGACCCCTATGCGTTCTACGCCCGGCGGATGTTGCGGCTGTCGCCGATGGACGCGGTCGATGCCGATCCGACCGCCGCGTGGCGGGGGACGGCAGTGCATGGCGTGCTCGAACGCTGGGCGCGCGAGGACGGGCTCGATCCGGCCAGGCTGCACCGCCGGTTGCAGGCGCTGTCCGATGATCCGCGCACCCACCCGCTGCTACGCGCGCTATGGGTGCCGCGGTTGCGCGAGGCGATCGACTGGGTCGCGGCCTTTACCCATGAGAAGCTGGCCGAAGGGCGGATCGTCGCCGGGGTCGAATGCGACGGGAAGCTGGAAATCGCCGGGGTCGAGCTGTCGGGCAAGGCGGACCGTATCGACCGCGCGAGCGACGGCAGCCTCGCCATCATCGACTACAAGACCGGCAAGGCGCCGAGCGCGAAGGCGGTCGCCGCCGGGTACAGCCTGCAACTCGGCCTGCTCGGGCTGATGGCCGAACGCGGGAGTTTCGGCGGCATCGGCGGCACCGCCACCGCGTTCGAATACTGGTCGCTGACCAAGGATGGCGACCGCTTCGGCAAGATGACCTCGCCGGTCAACGCCGATGGATCGAAGGGGCGGATGGTCGCGACCGACTTCGTCGCCATTGCCAAGGGGCATTTCGAGAATGCCGTTGCCCGTTTCCTGACCGGCGACGAGGCGTTCGTCGCCAAGCTCGTCCCCGAATATGCCCCTTATGCCGAATATGACCAGTTGATGCGTCGCGACGAATGGTATGGCCGTGAGTGAAGTCCGCGCGCTCCAGCGGTTGAAGAACGACCAGGCGGCGGCCAGCGACCCGCATCGCCATGTCTGGCTGTCGGCGTCGGCCGGGACCGGCAAGACCCATGTCCTGTCGGCGCGGGTGTTCCGCCTGCTGCTGCGCGGCGTCGATCCGGCGGCGATCCTGTGCCTGACCTTTACCAAGGCCGGGGCGGCGGAGATGGCCGAGCGCGTCGCCAGCCGCCTTGCGCGCTGGGTGCGGTTGCCGACCGCGGACCTGAAGGCCGATCTGTTCGCGCTGGGCGAGGATGTGAACGATGCGGCGCTGCTGGCCCGTGCGCGTACGCTGTTCGCGCGGGTGCTCGACGCGCCGGGCGGCGGCGTGCGGATTCAGACGATCCACGGCTTCTGCCAGAGCCTGCTCGCCGGCTTCCCGGTCGAGGCGGGACTGGTCCCCGGCTTCCGCCCCCTCGAAGCGCGCGAGGAAGCGGGCATGGCGCGCGAGGCGCTGGCCGAGTTGCTGGTCGAGGAACAGCGCAGCGGCTCCACCCGCATCGGCGATGCCATCGCCGCGATGTCGCTGCGCATGGGCGAAGGCGCGGCCGAGGGGTATCTGCGCGAATGTGCCCGGGGTCCGCAGGCGATGGCCGAATTGCCGGGCGGTATCCAGCCGTTCCTGCGCCGCGCCTTCCACCTGCCGTCGGGCGATGTGGACGACGTGATCGCCGCGGCGTGCAGCGACGACGACTTCGACTGCGACGCGCTCGAACGGCTGGCCGAGGCGAACCGCGCATGGGGCACCGCGACGGGGCAGAAGCTGCACGGCGCGATCCTCGACTGGCTCGCCCGTTCCCCCGCCGATCGTGCGTCGCGGCTGGGCGATGTGCGAGGCATGTTCTTTACCCAGAAGGATACCCTGAAGAAGGCGTCGGCCAAGCTGCTCGCCGCCGAACCGGAGTATGACGAGCTGGCCGACGCGGTCGGCACCCGCGCCGCCGAACTGCTGTCGATCCGGGCGCAGGCGGGCTATGCCGACGCGCTGGCCGGCGCGCTGGAAGCGGGACGCGCCTATGCCGATGCCTATGTCCGTGCCAAGCGCCGGGCGGGGGCGGTCGATTTCGACGACCTGATCCGCGAGACGCTGAAGCTGCTGGCGCAACCCGGCATCGGCGACTGGGTCCGCTTCAAGCTCGACCAGACCACCGAACACGTCCTGATCGACGAGGCGCAGGACACCAATCCGCAGCAATGGGCGATCGTCCGCTCGCTGGTCGAGGAATATTTCAGCGGCGATGCGGTGCGCGCGGCGGGGATGCGGACGCTGTTCGTCGTGGGCGACTACAAGCAGGCGATCTTCGGGTTCCAGGGCACCGACCCGATCTATTTCCGCGCGGCCCATCACGACTTCGCCCGTCGGGCCGCCCTCCCGGCGGAGTATCGCGGCGATGCGCGTGAACTCGACACGCTGTCGCTGACCCACAGTTTCCGCACGACACGGCCGGTGCTGGAATTCGTCGACGCCGCCATCGCCGCGCTGCCCGATCCCGGCATGGGCATCGACACGCCCGAAACCCATGACAGCGAAGTACCCGGCCCCGGCACCGTCGCGCTGTGGGCACCGACCGTGGTCGAGGCGGCGGGCGACGACGAGGAAGGCTGGATCGACGATTCGACCCGCGTCATCGCCCGCCAGATCGCGCGCGCGATCAAGGGCTGGATCGGCACGCTGCCGCTGGAATCCAAGGGGCGGATGTTGCAGGCGGGCGACGTCATGATCCTCGTCAAGCGCCGCGGCGACCTCGCCTCGCTGATCGTCGCGCGGCTGTATGCGGAAGGGGTCCCGGTCGCCGGGGTCGACCGCTTGCGCCTCGACGCGCCGCTGGCGGTGCAGGACCTGCTGGCGGCGATCCGCTTCGCATTGCAGCCGGACGACGATCTCAGCCTCGCCAATCTGCTCGTCTCTCCCCTGATCGGCTGGACGCAGGAACAACTGCTGGCCGGGGCGCTGCGCGAAGGCGGCAGCCTCTGGCGCCACCTGCGCCAGACCAACAGCACCGCGGTTGAACATCTGTCGCCCATCCTCCGCCGCGCCGACTTCACCACCCCCTATCGTTTCCTCGAGGAACTGCTGTCGGGCGAACTCGATGGCCGCCGCAAGCTGATCGCGCGGCTGGGCGAGGAGGCGCGCGACCCGATCGACGAGCTGCTGAACGCGGCGCTGTCGTTCGAAAGCGTCGCGACGTCGTCGCTGCAACGCTTCGTCGAATGGTTCGACCGCGGCGAGGTGGAGATCAAGCGCGACGCCGGGGCGTCGGGCGGCGCGGTGCGGGTAATGACCGCGCACGGATCGAAGGGGTTGCAGGCACCGCTGGTCCTGCTGGCCGACGCCGCGATCGATCCCGCCAACAGCCGGCGCGATATCGTCGCATGGTCGCCCGACGGCCATGACGGGGCGGCATTTCCGGTGTTCCGCCCGCGTGCCGGCGAACGCGGCACGCCGGTCGACGATGCGGTCGCGGCGGTCGACCGGCGCGAGCTGGAGGAACATTGGCGGCTGTTCTACGTCGCTGCGACCCGCGCCGAGGAGCGGCTGGTCATCGCCGGCGCACCTTCCGCCCGTTGCCAGGGGGTGCCGCCCGCGCTCAGCTGGTACAGCGCGGCCGCCGCGGCGTTCGACGCGCTGGGCGTGCCGCCGGGGGAGGGGGAGCGCGTCTTTACCGGCCTGACCCCGCAGCCGCCGATCGCCGCGCGCAGCCGTCGCGGTGCGCCGACCAT
>NZ_JASCXF010000034.1:0-39262 GCF_030062225.1 Sphingomonas sp. 2R-10 | reverse complement strand
ATCGATCAGCGCGTGGAACTGCTCTTCGGACCCCAGCGCCCGCCCGCCCGAGACGATGATCTTCGCACTGGTCAGCTCGGGGCGTTCCGATGCCGCGATCTCGGCACCGACGAAGCGCGACACGCCCTTGTCCCCGGTCGATGCGACCGGCTCGACCGTCGCCGCGCCACCGGTCGGCGCCGCCTTGTCGAACGCGGTGCCGCGGACCGTCAGCACCAGCTTCGGGTCGCTGGTCTTCACCGTGGCGATGGCGTTGCCGGCATAGATCGGCCGGGTGAAGCTGTCCGGCCCCTCGACCGACAGGATCTCCGAAATCTGCATCACGTCGAGCAGCGCGGCGACGCGCGGCGCGATGTTCTTGCCGGTCGTGGTCGCGGCGGCGAGGAACGCATCGCGCGTCCCCATCAGCTCGACCACCAGCGGCGCGACATTCTCAGGGAGATTGTGCGCGAACGCGGCATCGTCGGCGACCAGCACCTTCGTCACCCCGACGATCTGCGCCGCAGCCTGCGCGACGCCGTCGACGCCCTGTCCCGCGACCAAAGCCTCGACCTCGCCCAGCTTCGCCGCGGCGGTGACCGCGGCATAGGTCGCGTCCCTGACCGCCTGCCCGTCATGCTCGACCCAAACCAGCGTCTTCATGCGACCACTCCCAGCGTCTTGAGCTTGCCGACCAGTTCGTCGACATCGGCAACCTTCACCCCTGCCTGACGCCTGACCGGTTCCTCGACCTTCACCGTCGTCAGCCGCGGCGTCACGTCGACGCCGTAGTCGGCGGCGGTCCTGGCCGCCAGCGGCTTGGACTTGGCCTTCATGATGTTGGGCAGCGAGGCATAGCGCGGCTCGTTGAGGCGCAGGTCGGTGGTGACGATCGCGGGCAGGGTGAGTGCCACCGTCTCCAGCCCGCCATCGACCTCGCGCGTGACATTGACCGTGTCACCGGCGACCTCGACCTTGCTGGCGAAAGTGCCCTGCGCATAGCCGGTCAGCGCCGCGAGCATCTGTCCGGTCTGGTTGTTGTCGTCGTCGATCGCCTGCTTGCCGAGGATCACCAGCCCGGGCTGCTCCTCGTCGATCACCGCCTTCAGCAGCCTGGCGACGCCCAGCGGTTCGACCTTCGTCTCGCTGGTGATGAGGATGCCGCGGTCGGCACCCATCGCCAGCGCGGTGCGCAGCGTGTCCTGCGCCTTCTGCTCACCGATCGAGACCACCACGATCTCGCTCGCCACGCCCTTTTCCTTCAACCGGATCGCTTCCTCGACCGCGATCTCGTCGAACGGGTTCATGCTCATCTTCACATTCGCAAGATCCACACCCGAACCGTCCGCCTTCACACGCGGCTTCACATTGTAATCAAGCACACGCTTGACCGGCACCACCACCTTCATGGGCACTCCCTCTCAAAACGTCTTGCGCGGTGGCATCGCGGGTTTCCGTGGCGGGTCTGCGCTGGGTTCGCAAGTCCGGTATGGAAATGGCGGGATGCCGTGGCAACGGATGGCGACCCTAACGCGGATCGCCTTCCCACCCCAACGAAAAAGGGCCCGGACGTTTCCGTCCGGACCCTTGTCTTCGTCGCAGGCGAAGGGCGATCAGGCCGCCTTCTGCACTTCCGCGACGATCTTCCTGGCGGCATCGCCCAGATCGTTGGCGGGGACGATCGCGAGGCCTGAATTGGCGAGGATGTCCTTGCCGGCCTGCACGTTCGTGCCTTCGAGGCGGACGACCAGCGGCACCGACAGGTTCACTTCCTTCGCGGCGGCGACGATGCCCTCCGCGATGATGTCGCACTTCATGATGCCGCCGAAGATGTTGACGAGGATGCCCTTCACCGCCGGATCGGCGAGGATGATCTTGAACGCCGCCGTCACCTTTTCCTTGTTGGCGCCGCCGCCCACGTCGAGGAAGTTGGCCGGGAACATGCCGTTCAGCTTGATGATGTCCATCGTCGCCATGGCAAGGCCGGCGCCGTTGACCATGCAGCCGATGTCGCCGTCGAGCTTGATGTACGCGAGGTCGTACTTCGACGCCTCCAGTTCCATCGCGTCCTCTTCGGTCGTGTCGCGCAGTTCCATCAGGTCCTTGTGACGGAACATGGCGTTGCCGTCGAAGCCGACCTTGGCGTCGAGCACGACCAGCTTGTTGTCCTCGGTGACGGCCAGCGGGTTGATCTCGATCTGCTCGGCATCGGTGCCGAGGAACGCGTCGTACAGCTTCGATGCGACGCTGGCGGCCTGCTTCGCGAGGTCGCCGGTCAGTTCGAGCGCGGCGGCGACGGCGCGGCCGTGATGGCCCTGGAAGCCGGTGGCCGGATCGATGTCGATCGAGTGGATCTTTTCGGGCGTGTCGTGCGCCACGGTCTCGATATCCATGCCGCCTTCGGTCGAGGCGACCATCGAGACGCGGCCGGTCGCGCGGTTGACGAGCAGCGCGAGGTAGAATTCCTTCGCGATGTCGACGCCGTCGGTCACGTACAGGCGGTTGACCTGCTTGCCCGCGTCACCGGTCTGGATCGTGACCAGCGTGTTGCCGAGCATGTCGGTCGCCGCCGCGCGAACCTCGTCGGCGGTCTTCGCCAGGCGGACGCCGCCCTTGGCGTCGGGGCCCAATTCCTTGAACTTGCCCTTGCCGCGGCCGCCGGCATGGATCTGCGCCTTCACGACATAGAGCGGCCCGGGCAGCTTAGAGGAGGCTTCGACCGCTTCGTCGACGGTCATCGCCGAGAAGCCGGCGGGGACGGGCACGCCGAACTTCGCGAGCAGTTCCTTGGCCTGATATTCGTGAATGTTCATGGGATTCGCCTTCCGCCTCTCGGGTGGTGTCACCGAAGTTTGCTAAGTTGCCGCGCGTAAAGCACATGCGGACCGGCGAATCCAGCCCGAAAGCGTTCTAATGCAATTGCGTCGCAAATGCGTTATTCGAGAAGCCGTCGCATTACCCGCGCCGCTTCGCTATATCGCCGCCATGCACTGGGCAATCGGACTCATGATCTTCGTCGCGACCGTGATCTTCATGGAAGGCTTCGCCTATGTCGCGCATCGCTGGCTGATGCACGGGCCGGGCTGGTTCCTGCATGCCAGCCATCATGCCCCGCGCCACGGCAACTGGGAATGGAACGACCTGTACGCCGCGATCTTCGCGGTGCCGTCGATCGTCCTGCTGATGGGCGGGGTGCAATGGGGCTGGTGGCCGGGTACGATCTGGATCGGCGCGGGCATCGCGGCCTATGGCGCGATCTATTTCGGATTCCACGACATCATCGTCCACCGCCGCCTGCACCACCGCTACCTGCCGAAATCCAGCTATATGAAGCGCATCATCTCCGCCCACCGGCTGCACCATGCGGTCGAGAGCAAGCACGGCACGGTCAGCTTCGGTTTCCTGTGGGCACCGAAGCCCGAGGACCTGAAGGCCGAACTGAAGCGGCGCGGCAATGCCGGGGTCCGTGCGCCGACCGCGCGGACGCACGACCCGGTCGAGCATCCGTGACGCCGGAAGGCTGGCAGGCGCGGCTGTTGTCGTGGGCGCTCGCGATCTTCGCCACGCTGGCGATGGTCGGCGCGGTGGCGACGATGTCGACCGACGGAGGATCGCCGCGTCCGGCGGTGGAAGTTGGCGCAGGCGAGGACCGGCGGGGCGATCCGCGTTCCAGCGAGGCACCGCCGCCACCACCCGCCCCGTTCACCACCGGCGCGCCGCGGGCCGAAACACCGGACAGCATCGCGATGGCCCGGCAGGCCGAAGCGACGCGGACCGTGTCGCGCTGGCTGGAGGTGCTGACCTATGCCGTGCTGGCGCTGGTCGCGGTGCTGGCGGTCGGCGTGCTGGCGCTGTTCCGCATCGCGCAGGCGCTGAACGACCGGAACGCCTGACCGGGTGATCGACGATCCGTTCTTCTATGCGCTGGCGGTGCCGGCGGTGGTGATGCTGGGCCTCGCCAAGGGCGGCTTTTCGGGCATGGGCGCGCTGTCGCTGCCGATGTTGGCGATGGCGATCGATCCGGTGCGCGCCGTCGCGATCCTGTTGCCGATCCTGATCGTGCAGGACGTCGTCGGCATCTGGGCATTCCGGCGGACGATCGACTGGCGGGTGATCGGATGGATGCTGCCGGGCGCAGGGATCGGCATCCTGCTCGGCTATGGCTTTGCGAGCGCGGTGCAACCTTCGGCGGTGCTGGCGGTGATCGGGGGAATTTCGGTCGCGTTCGGACTGTGGCGGCTGTGGACCGAACGCAACGGGATGCCGGTCGCGCGGCGGTCGCCGGGCTGGGTCGGCACGATGTTCGGCGTGGCATCGGGGTTCACCAGCCAGATCGCCCATGCCGGGCAACCGCCGTTCCAGTTGTGGGTACTGCCGCGCCAGCTTCCCCGCGACGTGCTGGTGGGGACGACCGCGTTGTTCTTCGGCGCGGTCAACTGGTTGAAGGTGCCGGCCTATCTGGCGCTGGGGCAGTTCACGAAGGCGAACCTGGCGACGTCGGCGGTGCTGTTGCCGATGGCGATCGCGGCGACCGTTGCCGGGGTGTGGCTGGTACGGCGGGTGTCGGCGAAGCGGTTCTATACGGCGATCTATGTGTTGATGATTGCGGTGGGAGTGAAGCTGGTGTGGGACGGGGTGACGTGAGGGTCGTCGCCACGCACCGTCCCCGCTCGCCCGGGAAGGAATGGCTGCTTCAACAGGGAACCCCGGGGGAGGGGGTCACGTTCTCCGGAAATACTGGAGGCGAGACGTCGATGCAGACTGGGCCTGGACCATATCGCCGCGTGGGCGATGAAGAATTGCGATCAATCTTTTACCTGACCCCGCAATCCGGCAAGTCGGCTTGGTTCGTGCCAAGCTGGCTATCGTCCACCCGGCCGCCCCCCGGTGCCGGTAGCCCGATCGTGACCGGGCTGCTGCGCACGATGCTGTACGTCCATGCGCTACCGTCCTGTGAACAGCAACTGCGACGGGAGATTCCACGCCGCCTCAAGGATCGCAACGATGTCGCGATCCGCGCCAAGCTATTGTCGTTGACGACGCAAATCAGAGAGAGGCCTTGGGCATTCCCGGCGTGCCTTCCCGAAAAGCTGTGTCGACAATTTCATACGGAACTGAAGAAAATTGTTGATGCGTCCGAAGTCGCAGCTGATTTCATGTCAGATCCGTTTTCGTCGAGCGGGGCAAGCGGAGCATCGACAGCCATTGCCAACCGCGCAGGGAATTTATCGACGGGATCTGTTGCCAAGGGTTTTTCCATGGGGATGTTTGCGATCGGCCTGACAAATTTTTTTGGAGGAAAATCGAAAGATTATTACGAATTCTACACGAAGAGGATTTCCGATGAACTCGCCCTCCGTGGTATCCCGCCTAGCAGCCTTTGAGATTCCGGCGACATTGGCGGTCGGAATAGCCGGATGGTTGCTGTCGCGTCTTCTCCGCAACGAATTTGCTGCGCCACCGGGCCAAACATGGCTTTGGGTTTGTTCCGCGACCGCGCTGGCCGTGGCGTACTACATCGCAGGCAAACGCGGACTGTCTCCTTTGTCGTGGATGTCGCATTTCACGATCACCTACCTACTTCTGCAAATCATCGTACAGACTGGTTTTGCCTATGGTATCATCGCTTTCTGAGCGGTGAAGATCGCGATGCGACCGGGTGCGGCCGGCGATGCGCGCGTCGCGACGTCGGCATGGGACCGGACGAAGCCGTTCCCCGGCAACGCGACCGGCCGCCTGCCGCTGGACGCGGGACCGCCGGCGATTCCGGCGGGTGGCGAGGCGGAGGTACAGAACGAGTCCGCGCGGGGTTGCGATGCGCCGCTCACCATCGGCGACATCGTGACGCTGGCGCTACCGATGCCGGACGGAGTGCATCCGGTCCGTTTCCACGCCGGCGGCGATCAGCGCGTTCGGCTCGGGAGCGTTTGCCCGCTGCCGAAACGGCACCTCCGCGTCAGTCGAACAGGCTCGACACCGATGCTTCCTCGGCGATGCGGCGGATCGCTTCGGCGAGGAGGGGGGCGATGGTCAGGTGGCGGATCTTGGTGCCGCCGGCGATCACGTCGTGGTTGCCCAGCGAATCGGTGATGACCAGTTCCTCGAGCGACGACGCCTCGACCCGCGCCACCGCCCCGCCCGACAGGACGCCGTGGGTGCAATAGGCGACGACGCCGATCGCGCCGGCCTGCTTCAGCGCGGCGGCGGCGTTGCACAGCGTGCCGGCCGAATCGACGATGTCGTCGATCAGGACGCAGAAGCGGCCCTCGACGTCGCCGATGATGTTCATGACTTCCGATTCGCCGGCGCGCTCGCGGCGCTTGTCGACGATGGCGAGCGGCGCGTTGTGCAGCCGCTTGGCGAGGCTGCGCGCGCGGACCACGCCACCGACGTCGGGCGACACGACCATCAGGTTATGCTCGCCGAAGCGGGTCTTGATATCCTCCGACATCACCGGCGCGGCATAGAGATTGTCGGTCGGGATATCGAAGAAGCCCTGGATTTGCCCGGCGTGGAGGTCGACGCACAGGACGCGATCGGCGCCGGCTTCGGTAATGATGTTCGCCACGAGTTTCGCCGAGATCGGCGTGCGGGGACCGGGTTTACGGTCCTGCCGCGCATAGCCGAAATAGGGAATGACGGCGGTGATGCGCCGCGCCGACGCGCGTTTCAGCGCATCGATCATGATGAGCATTTCCATCAGGTTGTCGTTGACCGGATAGCTGGTCGACTGGACGACGAACACGTCTTCGCCGCGGACGTTCTCCAGCACCTCGACGAAGATTTCCTCGTCGGCGAAGCGGCGCACGCTGGCCTTCGTCAGCGGAATCTCCAGATAGTCCGCGATCGCGGTCGACAGGGGAAGGTTGGAATTGCCCGCCAGCAGCTTCATGGGTGCGTCCGTATCCATGGAAAGATGTGGTGCGCCATAGAGTGCGTGGACGAATTGTGAAACCCATGTGACGCGAAGGGATGAGCGATGGTCGAAGTGACGTTCACGCCGTCGGCGGAGGATCTGGCAGCTATACAGCGGGCGGTCGTGGGCCGACAGCTGCGTTCGCGCCGGTTTCTCGGGCGTATGGTCGCGATACTGGCTTTCGCCTGCGGCGCCGGGCTGGCGTATATCTTCGTTGTCGATGGCGAAGTGACGGCTGCATCGGTGGCGGCGTTGGGCATTGGTCTGCTCTACGGCGTCGTGGCGTTGGCGCTCATCATCGGCGGCACATGGCTCCTGATACCGCGTCGCGCGCGGCGGCTGTTCGCGCAGCAGCGGACCGCGCATCACGAGACGCGGTTGACCCTGACCCCGGAAGGGTTGCGGTTCGCCAGCATTCGCGCTGACAGCTTCTACCCTTGGGACGAACTGCCGGGGTGGCAATTGGCACGCGGCGGATTGATGATTCTGCAGAACGACATGTCCGCCTATTTCCTGCCGCGTCGGGCACTGTCGGAAGAGAAGCTGGCCGAGGCGGTGGCGATCCTGACCGCTGCCGGGGTGCCGCGTCGCTGACGCGGTTGCCGCCTGCCTGCCTGCTGCCTAAACGGCGGCCATGACCGTTACCCGTTTTGCCCCCAGCCCGACCGGCTTTCTCCATATCGGCAATCTGCGCACCGCGCTGCACAACTGGATGTTCGCGCAAGGGCATGGCGGGCGATTCCTGTTGCGGATCGACGATACCGATGCGCAGCGCAGCGAGGAGCGGTTCGTTGATGCGATCCGCGCCGACCTCGCCTGGCTGGGGCTGGTGCCCGATGGCGAGGAACGGCAGTCGGCGCGGTTCGATCGGTACGAGGCGGTGTTCGCCGACATGGTCGCGAACGGGCGCATCTATCCGGCCTATGAGACGCCCGAGGAGCTGGACCTCAGGCGCAAGATCCTTGCCGGACGCGGATTGCCGCCGGTCTATGATCGCGCGGCGTTGCAGCTGAGCGACGAGGATCGCGTGCGGCTGGAGCGCGAGGGGCGGCGGCCGCATTGGCGCTTTCGGTTGGAGGCGGAGCCGATCCTGTGGGACGACATGGTGCGCGGGGCCCAGAAATTCGACGGCGCGCTGCTGTCCGACCCGGTGGTGCGGCGCGCCGACGGGTCGTGGTTGTATCTGCTGCCGTCGGTGATCGACGATGCCGATATGGGCGTGACCCATGTCGTGCGGGGGGAGGATCATGTTTCGAATACCGCGACCCAGATGCAGATGTTCAACGCGATGGGCGCGGTGCCGCCGGCGTTCGCGCACGAGGCGCTGCTGGTCGGGAACGAGGGCAAGCTGTCCAAGCGTCTGGGATCGCTGGGCGTCGAGCATTTCCGGGAACAGGGGATCGAGCCCGAGGCGGTCGTCGCGCTGCTGGCGCGGCTGGGGACCAGCGATCCCGTCGAGGCGGTGGTCGATCCGGCACCGTTGATCGAGGCGTTCGATTTCGCGCGGTTCGGGCGGGCGCCGGCGCGGTTCGACGAGGGCGAGCTGGCGCAGGTCAATGCGCGGATCGTCCACCAGCTGCCGTTCGCGCGGGTCGCCGACGCGCTGCCCGCGGGGATGGACGCGGCGGCGTGGGACGCGGTGCGCGGCAATATCGCGCGGGTCGACGAGGCGGGCGAATGGTGGCGGGTGGTGACCGGGCCGGTCGATGCGGTGCCGGTCGCCGAGGAGGATCGCGGTTTCCTGACCCGCGCGGCCGAGGTCGCGGCGGGGCTGGACTGGACCGATCCATGGGCCGAGCTGACGGCGGCGTTGAAGGCGGAGACGGGGCGCAAGGGCAAGGCGCTGTTCCTGCCGCTGCGCCGCGCGCTGACGGGTATGGACCACGGGCCGGACATGGCGGCGCTGCTGCCGCTGATCGGGCGCGCGCGGGCGATCGAGCGGATGGCGACCTGACGCGCACGTCAGCTTTACACGTCCCACGACAGGGTATCTCATCGCGTCGGCCGACTGGACGGCAGGAGATACGAATCGAAGGGACGGTGGCATGGCATATCAGGGACAAAAAGGCCTGAACCCGGTGGGTCTGGGCGTTGCGATCGCGATCAATGGCGGCCTGCTGGCGCTGGCGATGCTGACGGCGACGACGGTGGTGACCTTCGTCGATCCGTACAAGCCGATGGAAGCGGTCAACATCCCGATCGAGCCGCCGCCCCCGCCGATCGACGAACCCCGGCCGGTCGAGCGCGCGATGCCCGATCCCGCGCCGGTGCCGCTGCCCTATGTCCCGCCCGCGCCGATCCCGGCGCCGGGGCCGGTGATCGCCAGCACCGACACGATGCCGACCACGCTGCCGCCGTTGATGCCGACCCCGCCGATGCCGGGCGCGACGGGTACGGGCAGCGCGGTGACGGTCACGCCGCCGCTGCCGGTGCTGGTGAATGCCAGCGTCGACCCGCGCTATCGCGCCGATTTCCAGCCCGACTATCCCGCGTTCGAACGCAATCAGGGGCGCAACGGCGTGGTCGTGGTCCGCGTGCTGGTCGGCGCCAACGGCCGCGTCGCCGCGATCGAGCCGGTCAGCGCGACCAGCGACGCGTTCCTCGACGCGACGAAGCGCCGGGCACTGTCGAAGTGGCGCTTCCGCCCGGCGACCCGCGACGGCGTGGCGATCGAGAGCTGGCGCGAGATGACGGTGCGGTTCAACATGGAGGACAACTGACCGGGTGGTCGTGCCCCGGCAGTCGTCGGGGCACGGCCTGATAAGAAGAGACGGGTTCACGCGGAGGCGCGGAGACGCGGAGCCATGCGATCCGCGCGCGACGGATGTTGGCCGCCAGCGTTTCGATGAGGACGATCGCGGAGCCATGCGATCCGGGCGCGACCCTCGCGAAGGAGAGATGCTTTGCGCGCTGCAGGTAGCCGCGGCCTGATCCATCGACACGGGAACGTCGTCCCGGCGAAGGCCGGGGCCTCAAGCGGCTCTTGTCGCGTGCTTGGACCGATCGACATTCAGGCCGTACCCCCGCGCAGGCGGGGGTCCAGAGTAACGGCAGGGCGACATTCGTGGCTCTGGACCCCCGCCTGCGCGGGGGTACGGGCCTTGTGTAAGTAACGATGCTGCCTTCGGAGTCCGTACCCCCGCCTGCGCGGGGGTACGTGAACCAGAAAGGCTCCTGATCCTGCTGAATGTCGATCGGTCCTGGCACCGGGAGATCCCGGCCTTCGCCGGGATGACGTCTGCAACGTGGATGGATCAGCCTCCGGGATAGGCGCTGCACGGATGACCTGGCCGCGAACGCGACCTCCTCCGCGCCTCCGCGTGAACCATTCTTTCTCCGGGGCGTCCGGCGCTGCGCAGGGGCTGGCGGTTGCCGTCGCCCGCGCCTATCTTGGGCGCCGTGAAGCTGCGCCATCTTTTCTCGCCGATCCATGCCGTCCGCGACTTCGTGGGCTTTGCCCGTGCGCGCGAGAAGCATGAATGGTGGTTCCTGCTGGCGTCGATCTGCGTCGTGCTGGTGATCGGCTGGGCGTTCGTCCACGATTCCTATTTCGAACGCGCGTACAAGCCGAACATCATCTACGTCGAAAGCTGGCCCGCGAACCGCAGCGACGCAGAGATCATCGCGCAGCAGCAGATCGACCTGGCCAGGGAGCGCGCCGAGGCGGCGGCGTTCGAACGCGACCGTGCCGCGCGCCAGGCCGAATGGAAGAAGATCGACGACAAGCTGAAAAGCTGGGGCATCTGACCGATCCGGCGGCCGATGCGCGCTGGATGGGCGCGGCGCTGACGCTGGCCGAGCGTGTGCGCGGGGCGACCGCGCCCAATCCCAATGTCGGGTGCGTGATCGTCGCCGGGGGCAAGGTCGTCGGGCGCGGCTGGACGCAGCCGGGCGGACGCCCCCATGCCGAGGCGATGGCGCTGGCGCAGGCGGGCGCGCGGGCGAAGGGTGCCACCGCCCATGTCACGCTGGAGCCGTGCGCGCATGTATCGCCACGGGGCCCGGCCTGTGCCGACCTGCTGGTGCAGGCCGGCGTGGCGCGGGTGGTCGTCGCGCTGACCGATCCCGACCCACGGACCGATGGACAGGGGATCGCGCGGCTGCGGGCGGCGGGAATCGAGGTCGCCGACGGCGTGCGCGCCGGGGATGCCGCGCGCAGCATGGCGGGGTTCCTGACGCGGCGGGCGCTGGGGCGGCCGTTCGTCACGCTGAAGCTGGCGCTGTCGCTGGACGGGGCGGTGTCGCGCGCCGACGGGCAGAGCCAGTGGATCACCGGACCGCAGGCCCGCGCGCACGGCCATCTGGAGCGCAGCCGGCACGAAGCGATCCTGGTGGGGCGCGGCACGGCGGAGATCGACCGGCCGACGCTGGACGTCCGGTTGCCGGGCCTTGCCGGTCGCAGCCCGCAACGGGTGGTGCTGTCGGCGGATTGCGCGGCGATGACCGGGTTCGTCATGGTGCCGGGAATCGAGGCGCTGGCCGACCTGCCCGGCGATCACGTGCTGGTCGAGGGCGGCGCGGCGACGGCGGCGGCGTTCCTGCGCGCCGATGCGGTCGACCGGCTGCTGCTGTACCGCGCGCCGATCCTGATCGGCCATGGCCGGACGTTGCCCGATATCGGCCTGACCGATCTGGCAGCGGCGCATGGCCGCTGGCGGCTGCACGACGCCCGGATGCTTGGCAGCGACCGGCTGGAGGTTTACGAGCGCGTCGGGATCGGGCGATAGCACCCGGTCGTCAACTCCGCGCAGGCGGGGATCCATACACGCTGTCGACGGGGAAAGTGCCGAACCGTCAGCGGCCATGGATTCCCGCCTTCGCGGGAATGACGACGTGGTTGGGCCGGACAGCGACCGATCCGCGAGAAGGAGCGAAGCGTGTTCACCGGAATAGTCAGCGACGTAGGGCGCATCGAATCGATCGGGGGGGCAGGCGACCTGCGCGTCCGCATCGGTTGTTCCTATGACACCGCGACGATCGACATCGGCGCATCGATCGCGTGTTCGGGCGTGTGCCTGACCGTGGTCGACAAGTCCGCCCCCGGACCGTCCGGCTGGTTCGCGGTCGACGTGTCGGGCGAGACGGTGTCGCGCACCGCCGACCAGTGGCGCGAGGGGCACCGGCTGAACCTCGAACGCGCACTGAAGCTGGGCGACGAGCTGGGCGGGCATATCGTCACCGGCCATGTCGACGGCGTCGGGCGGGTGGTCGATACGGCCGCCGACAAGGATTCGACGCGCGTCACCTTCGCGATCGACCGCGCGCTCAGCCCGTTCGTCGCGACCAAGGGATCGGTGACGATCGACGGCGTGTCGCTGACCGTCAACGACGTCGCCGACGATGCGCAGGGCACGCGCTTCACCATCAACCTGATCCCCCATACCCAGGCGGTCACGACGCTTGGCACCCTTGCCGTCGGACAATCGGTCAATATCGAGATCGACGTGCTCGCCCGTTACCTGATGCGAATGGAACAAGTCCGTGGCCAATGACGAACTGGCGGGTCTCCGCCACGCCTTCCTCTCGTCGCCGGAGGAAATCATCGACGAAGCCCGCAACGGGCGGATGTTCATCCTGGTCGACGACGAGGATCGCGAGAACGAGGGCGACCTGGTCATCCCGGCGCAGATGGCAACGCCCGACGCGATCAACTTCATGGCGCGGCACGGGCGGGGCCTGATCTGCCTCGCGATGAACAAGGCGCGCGTGGAGCAGCTCGGCCTTGACCTGATGGCGCGCAACAACGGCACGCGGCACGAAACCGCCTTCACCGTCTCGATCGAGGCGCGCGAGGGGGTGACGACCGGCATCTCGGCCGCCGACCGCGCGCGGACGATCGCGGTGGCGATCGATTCGGCCAACGAAGCGTCGGAGATCGTGACGCCGGGCCATGTGTTCCCGCTGGTCGCGCGCGAGGGCGGGGTGCTGGTGCGCGCCGGCCATACCGAGGCGGCGGTCGACGTGTCGCGCCTTGCCGGGCTCAATCCTTCGGGCGTGATCTGCGAGATCATGAACGAGGACGGGACGATGGCGCGGATGGACGACCTGGTCGGCTTTTCGCAGCTGCACGGTTTGAAGATCGGTACGATCCGCGACCTGATCGCCTATCGCCGCCGCCACGATCATCTGGTCGAAAAGCGCGCGGAGACGGTGTTCGAGAGCGAATGGGGCGGCGAATGGCGCGCCATGACCTTCTGGAACAAGGCGACGGGCAGCGAGCAGGTCGCGCTGGTCAAGGGGCTGATCGATCCGGGCAGGCCGACGCTGGTGCGGATGCACGCGCTGTCGCCGTTCGCCGACCTGTTCGGCGAGGGCGGCGAGCGGGGCGGGCTGCTGCGCCGGTCGATGCGGATCATCGGCGCGGAAGGGGCGGGCGTGGTCGTCGTCATCAACCGGCCGCGCCCCGATGGCCTCACGCTGGCGATCCATGCCCGCAGCGGCGCGCCGGTGCCCGACATGGAGGAACTGCGCGACTATGGCGTCGGCGCGATGATCCTGAACGAACTGGGCGTCGAGGACATGGTGCTGCTGACCAACACCCACCATACGCTGGTGGGGCTGGACGGGTATGGATTGAAGATCGTCGGCGAACGTCCGATCGTGGAGAATTGATATGGCAAAGGTGCTGATCGTCGAGGCGCGGTTCTACGACCACCTGAACGACCTGCTGCTCGACGGTGCGCGCGCCGCGATCGAGGCGGCCGGGCATGAACACGAGACGGTGACGGTGCCCGGCGCGCTGGAAGTGCCCGGCGCGATCGCGATCGCCGATGCCGCCGAGACGTATGACGCGTTCGTCGCGCTGGGCGTCATCATCCGCGGCGAGACCTATCATTTCGAAATCGTGTCGAACGAGAGCGCGCGCGGGATCATGAACCTGTCGCTGGAGGGCGTTCCGGTCGGCAACGGCATCCTGACCGTCGAGAACGAGGCGCAGGCGCTGACCCGGGCGAAGCGCGACGAGAAGGACAAGGGCGGCGAGGCGGCGAGGGCCGCGCTGGCGATGATGGGGCTGCGCGAGCGGTTTTCGGTCTAAAGTCCTCCCTGGCACGGGGAGGGGGACCAGCCGCAGGCTGGTGGAGGGGGGGTAGCCGCATACGGACCGCTTGTGGATATCTCCCCACCCCCGCTTCGCGGCGGTCCCCCTCCCCGTGCCGGGGAGGATTTTTTACGCCGGCGCGACCTCCCCGACCGGTCCCACCTCCGCCGGTTCGCCGCGCGAATAGATGCCGGTGAGCAGTCCCGCCGCCAGCACGCGGCCGGTCATCGCCTCAACTACGGCGCTTCGGCCCGGATTAGGGTCGAGGCGCGGCGCATCCCTCAGCGCGAAGAGCTGGAAGGCGTAGCGATGGTCGCCATGTCCGGTCGGCGGATCGGGCGGGAGCCAGCCTTCGCGCAGATAGCTGTTGCGGCCGACATCGCCGTGGGTCGCGTCGCCATCGCCGTCCGGGCGGATCGCGCCTTCGGCCAGCTGCCCGTCGGCGGCGGCGATGTCCCACAGGATCGCGTGGACCAGCGGATGGGTGGAGGGGGCGTCGGGATCCTCGACGATCAGCGCCAGCGAGGTCGCGCCCTGCGGTACGCCGCGCCAGTGGAGCGGCGGCGATACGCCCTCGCCGTCGGCGGTGAAGCGTTCGGGCAACCGTTGCCCGTCGGCGAAGGCGAGGCTGGCGAGGTCGAGGCTGTCGAAGCTGCCGAGTGCCGGATCGACGATCGTCAGCCGGGAGGCGCCGGCGCGGACGTTCCGCAACAGCGCGCCGAGCCAGCCGGGGACATGTTCGAGCATAAGGGTCCTTTCCTTGGCCGTCGCTGTCGATAACCGGCGAACGGCGCGTCGGGGTCCGTCGGCGCACCAATATTATACGGGGGATGCAGCGAACCGGGGCGTCCGCGCGTTGGCGGAATGGGGAATAGCAACCAATCGAACAGGGTGGCGATGATCGACTGGCGGCGAAGCTATTGCGGGGAAGCCCCCGGCGCAGGTGACTGGCTGACGCGGTGGAACGGCGATCCGGTGCTGATCGCGCTATTGTGCGCGGTGCTGGTCGCGGCCGTCCGGCTGCCGGCCGGACGGCGCGGATTCGGGATTGGCGGCGTGGCTGCGCTCGCGGTGACGTTCGTGTCGCCGCTATGCGCGCTGAGCGTCGCGCTGTTCGGTGCGCGGGCGGTGCATCACCTGCTGCTACTGGGCGTCGCGGCGCCGCTGCTGGCGATCGCGTGGCCGCCGCGGCGGCGGATCGGGGTCGCGATCGCGCTGCCGCTGTCGACCGCGATCCTGTGGGCATGGCATGTCCCCGCGCTGTACGATGCGGCGCTCGGCCATGTCGGGCTCTACTGGCTGATGCAGGCGAGCCTGCTGGCGAGCGGCTGGGCCTATTGGGCGGCGGTGCGGCGTGCGGCGCCGATGGAGGCGGTGGCGGGAATCGCCGGCGGCGCGGTGCAAATGGGATTCCTCGGCGCGCTGCTGACCTTTGCCGGTCGGCCGCTCTATGCCACGCATCTGTCGAGCACGGTGTCGTTCGGCATCGGGCCGCTGGCCGACCAGCAGCTGGCCGGATTGGTCATGTGGGTGCCGGGCATGGCGCCCTATGCGATCGCGGCGGCATGGGTCGCGGCGCGGCGCTGGCGGGCGATGGGCGCGACGCGGGTGGCGGCATGATCCTGGCGTGGGTGAAGGGGCTGCACATCGCCGCGCTGATCCTGTGGTGCGCCGGGCTGGTCGCGCTTCCGCTGGTGCTGTCCAAGCACGACGTGGCCGAGGAGCAGGCGGATTATGCCCGGCTGCGGCGGATCACCCATTATGGCTATACCCGCATCGTCACCCCGGCGGCGGTGGTGGCGATCGCGGCGGGAACCGCGCTGATCTTCCTGCGGCAGGTGTTCGAGCCGTGGATGTTCGCCAAGCTGGTCGCGGTCGGGCTGCTGGTCGCGCTGCATGCGCTGGTCGGGCATGTCGTGGTGTTGATGAGCGAGCGGCGGGGCGAATATGCCCCGCCCTCGTCCAAGCCGCTGCTGGCGGTCGTGCTGGCGACGATGACGGTCGTGCTGACGCTGGTGCTGGCCAAGCCGGTGGTGCCCGACCTGACCCCCGCCTGGCTCAACGCGCCGCAGAACCGTCAGCTTCCCCTCGAGGCGACCCCGACGTGATATTCGAACACCAACTTGCCGCCGTGCCAGCCGGTGAAGCCGGTGAAGCCGACCGCGAACAGCGACAGGAGGATGCCGTAGGGCAGGATCGCTTCCTGATAGCCCGCCGACAGCCGGTAGCCCCAGTTCGCGCCGATGATCGACAGCAGCATCACCGCGATGATGAAATGCGTCCAGCTCGACGCGCGGGCGCGGATGCCGGGCACCCACAGCAGCTCGACCGTGCCGGCGATGCCCGCCAGCACGCCGAACAGGAACCCGGCACCCGACGCCCACAGCGCGGCGCGCGCCCAGAAATCGTCGCCGGTCCACCAGTAGAGCGCATCGGCGCCAAAGGTGCAGGTGGTCAGCGCCACCGGAAAGGCGACCAGCATCGCGTGGATCGGATGGCCGGCGACCGCGACCTTGGATTCGGTGCGGTGAAACACCGGATTGGCCTCGATCGGATCGACCAGCCGTTCGTCGACCATGTTTCCGCCCGGTTCGCTCATCGTGCATTCCCCCTTCGTCGCCCAGTCAGTGCTACGATAACGGCGCTGGCGCTAGGCGGTTGCGCCGGGCCGTTGTCGGTGCTCGATCCCGCCGGGCCGCATGCCGCGTCAGTCGCGACGCTGTGGTGGGTGATGCTGGGCGGCGCGGTGCTGCTGGCCGGGCTGGTGTTCGCGCTGCTGGCGGTCGCCATGGTGCGGCGGCAGCGCGAACGCACGGTCGCGGACCGGACGTGGATCGTCGGGCTGGGCCTTGCCATGCCGACCGCGGTGCTGATGGCGCTGCTCGGCTATGCGCTGTTCGTGGGAAGCCGGATCCTGCCGACGCCCGCGCCCGATACGGTCACGATCGGGGTCGAGGCGCGGCGCTACGCCTGGGCGTTTCGCGATCCCGCCGGGCGGATCAGCGAGAACGTGCTGCACATCCCCGCCGGGCGGCCGGTCGACCTGGTCATCACCGCGACCGACGTGATCCACAGCTTCTGGGTTCCCCGGCTGGCGGGCAAGATGGATGCGATCCCCGGCCATCCCAACCGGTTGCGGATCGTCGCGGCACGGCCAGGAACGTATCGCGGCGAATGTGCAGAATATTGCGGGACGGGGCACCGCGACCACGGCTTCACCGTCGTCGCGCACGATGCCGGCGGATGGGCCGCACGCCAGGGGGGCACACGATGAAGGCGCTGAGGCTCCACCGCGAACTGACCGCGATCTGGCGGACCGAGCCGGGTCTGCGCGGGCAATTGCGATCGGTCAACCATTCGGACATGGGCCGGCGCTTCATCCTGGGCGCGTTCTTCTTCTTCGCGGTCGGCGGCGTGCTCGCCATGCTGATCCGCGCGCAGCTGGCGACGCCGCACAGCGCGTTCGTCGGACCGGCGGTCTACAACCAGCTGTTCACGATGCATGGCAGCATCATGATGTTCCTGTTCGCCATCCCGATGTTCGAAGGGCTGGCGATGTACCTGCTGCCCAAGATGCTGGGCGCGCGCGACCTCGCCTATCCCCGGCTGTCGGCGCTGGGATGGTGGTGCTATGTGTTCGGCGGCAGCATCCTGATCGCGGCGATGCTGGCCGGGGTCGCGCCCGATGCCGGGTGGTTCCTGTACCCGCCGCTGTCGGGCAAGACCTATACGCCCGGGATCAATTCCGATGTCTGGCTGCTGGGCGTCACCTTCGTCGAGATTTCGGCGATGTGCGCGGCGATCGAGATCGCGGTGTCGATCCTGAAGCTGCGCGCGCCGGGGATGCGGCTCGACCATATGCCGCTGTTCGCGTGGTATATGCTGGCGACGGCGGGGATGATGATCTTCGGCTTTCCGCCGCTGATCCTGGGATCGATCCTGCTGGAGGTCGAGCGCGCGTTCGGCTGGCCGTTCTACAGCCCCGATCTCGGCGGGTCGCCGCTGCTGTGGCAGCATCTGTTCTGGCTGTTCGGCCATCCGGAAGTCTACATCATCTTCCTGCCCGCCGCCGGCGCGGTGTCGACCATCCTGCCGGTCATGGCGCGAACGAAGATCCTGGGGTACGGCGCGCTGGTCGCGGCGGTCATGGCGCTGGCGTTCCTCAGCTTCGGGCTGTGGGTCCACCACATGTTCACCACCGGCATCCCGCACATGGCGCTGGGGTTCTTTTCCGCGGCGTCGACGCTGGTCGCGATCCCGACGGCGGTACAGGTGTTCGCGTGGCTGGGCACGTTATGGGCCGGGCGGCCGCAACTGAAGCTGCCGATGCTGTACCTGATCGGCTTCTTCATCGTGTTCGTACTGGGCGGGCTGACCGGGGTGATGCTGGCGGTGGTGCCGTTCGACGCGCAGGCGCACGACACCGCGTTCGTCACCGCGCACCTGCATTACGTGCTGGTCGGCGGGTTCGTGTTCCCGATGCTGGCCGCGGCCTATTACTGGCTGCCGCACTTCACCGGGCGCGGCCGGGTGATGCGGCTGGGCGAGGCGGCGTTCTGGCTGATCTTCATCGGGTTCAACCTCACCTTCTTCCTGATGCACCTGACCGGGCTGCTCGGCATGCCGCGACGGATCGACACCTATCCGGAGGGGATGGGGTGGACGTGGCTGAACCTGTTGTCGTCGGTCGGCAGCTTCCTGATGGCGTTCGGCTTCGCGCTGTTCGCGATCGACGTCGCGCTGCAGATCTGGCTGGGTCGGATGCACAAGCGCAATCCATGGGGTGCCGGCACGCTGGAATGGGCGATGCCGACGCCACCGACCGCCTATAACTTCGCGAGCCTCGCGGTGGTCGCCGGGCGCGATCCGCTCGAGGAGCGGCCCGACCTGCCGGTGGTGCTGGCACGCGGCGACGGGTGGCTGGGCGAGGCGCGGCACGGCTGGCGCGAGACGATGGCGGTCGACATGGTCAGCGGCGCACCCGATCATATCGCGATCCTGCCGGCGAACAGCTGGCTGCCGATCACGACCGCGGCCACGCTGGGCGGGTTCTTCCTGTCGATGCTGGCCGGGTTGTACCCGCTGGCGCCGCTGTTCCTGATGATGGTGGCGATGCTCGGCTGGCGCTGGGCATGGAGCAACGGCCAGCGGCGCGATTTCGGCCCGCTGCCCGCCGGGCCCGGCGGCGCGATGCTGCCGATCGCGGGCGAGAGCGGCGGCACGACCGGGTGGTGGGGCAGCGTGTTCGCGCTGACCGCCAGCGGGACGCTCTTCGCGTCGCTGCTGTTCGGCTATGCGTTCCTGTGGACGGTCGCGCCCGACTGGCCGCCGCGCCAACTGATCGCGCGGGCGCCGTTCGAACTGGCGCTGGCGATCGCGGGTGCGCTGGTCGCGGTGGTGGCGGCCCGGCGCGGGCAGTGGCTGGCGGCGCTGGCCGGGCAGGGGGCGATCGTGGCGGCGATGGTGCTGCTGATCGTGCTGCGGTTGCCGTCGCCGACGTCGCACGCCTATGCGGCAACGGGGGCGACGGTCGCCGCCTATGCGATCTTCCACGCCGCGCTGGCGGTATGGATGCTGGCGTTCCTGCGCGCGCGGATCGCCGCCGGGTTCGTCGGCGGCCGGCGGCAGGGCGAACCCCGCATCGTCCGGCTGTGGAGCGACCATGCCGCCGGGGCCGGGATCGTCGCCGCGCTGGTCGTGGCGTTGCCGGGATGGTTCGCATGACCGCGCTGCTGCGGATGACCGCCGGGCTGTTCCACTGGGCCGCGGCGTTCAGCGTGCTGTATGGCCTGCACGGAATCGGATGCGGTAGCGGGTGGGATCGGGTCGCGGTCGCCGGGACCAGCCTGCACCGGCTGTTGCTGATCGTCGCGTGGGTGGGCGGAATCGCGGCGGGCGCGGGGCTGGCGCTGTGGCTGCGGCGGACCGCGGGTACGGGCCTGCTGGACCGGGTCGCCGTCATGCTGGGCTGGGTCGGCGTCGCAGCGATCGTCGTCGGCGGGCTGCCGATCGTTACGATCCCGGCCTGTCTGTAAGGATACGATCCCGCGCTGTTGCGTTGCAGCATTCGTATCCGATCCGGTGGAGCCGTCCGATGTCATCACTATCCCCCCATCTCGCCCTCGCGCTGCAAGGGGGTGGTGCGCATGGTGCCTATGGCTGGGGCGTGATCGACCGGTTGCTGGACGAGGACATTCCCATCGCCGCGGTCAGCGGCGCGTCGGCGGGCGCGCTGAACGGCGCGGCGCTGGTCAGCGGGCTGGTCGCGGGCGGGCGGCAGGGCGCGCGCGACGCGCTGGCGCGGCTGTGGGACAATGTGTCGCGCAACTCGCCGCTTCAGGCGTTCGACGTCGATCTGTGGACCACGCCGCTGTTCGAGCCGTTCCTGCGGCGGTCGCTGGAGTTCGGCAAGCTGGTCAGCCGCTACATCGCACCGCTGTCGCCGGGGCTGCGCAACATGGCGGCGTTGCGCCGGGTGGTGGGCGACAGCATCGACCTGTCGCTGCTGGCCGATCCGCGGGCGATTCCGCTGTCGATCGCGGCGACGCGGGTATCGACCGGTGCGGCCCGCCTGTTCCACAACGACGACATCACGCTCGACGCCCTGATGGCATCGGCGTGCCTGCCCGACCTGTTCGGACCGGTGACGATCGACGGCGAACCTTATTGGGACGGCGGCTTTTCGGCCAATCCCGCGCTGGAGCCGCTGATCTTCGGCGGCCATGGGCAGAGCGACCTGCTGATCGTGCAGATCACGCCGTTCGCGGCACAGGAAACGCCCGATACGCTGGTCGAGGTGATGGGGCGGATGAGCGATATCGGGTTCAACGCGTGCCTGCTGCGCGACCTGAAGGCGCTGACCGAGGTGCAGTCGATCGCGCGGCGGGCGCCGCCGATCGACGACCGGTTCACCGCGCTGGCGGAGACCAACCTGCATCTGATGGAAGCGCCGCACGCGCTGGCCGCGCGCGGCCCGACGGGCAAGAGCGATACGCGGCGCTCGCAGCTGGAGGCGTTGCGTACGCTGGGCTGGGCGACCGCCGATGCGTGGCTGAAGGAGAATGGCGGCAAGCTGGGGCGGAAGTCGACGCTGACCGCGCTGCCGGATACGGTTGCGGCCTAAGGCCGATCGACATTCAGCCCTGACGGCCTGCAAACGGCGGTTCTGCGCGCTTCCGGTGCTCACGTACCGGTAGTACGCTGCGCTCCGGGTCACGCAAAACCACCGTTTTCGGCACGCCATCTTCTGAATGTCGATCGGCCCTAGCCCGTTACGATCGCGTCGCCCCGCACCGCGACCGGCCATGGCGTCAGCGACTGGCCGGGACAGGGGCCGCCGAGGCACTTGCCGTCGGCAATCGCGAACAGCGCGGCGTGCCAGCTGCACGTGATCGCGCTGCCATCGGGGGTCAGATACGCGTCGAGCGTCTGCGCCAGCGGCAGCCCCATATGCGGGCAGCGGTCGACATAGCCGAACACGTCCGTGCCCTGACGGACGACGAAGCCGTGGAACCGCCCGGCGCGCAATTGCAGGACGTAGTTGCGCGCGGTGCCGTCGGCGATGTCGGCCAGCGGGCCGAGCGTTACGCCGGCGGGAGTCGCGAAGACGCGCTCGTCGCTCATCCGGGCAGCTGCGCCTTGGCGAAGCCGGTCCAGACGTCGTCGTAATCGAGCTGCATCGTCGGGGTCGCCATCGCCCATGGCGTCGGGCGGACGACGTGGCGCGTTTCGAACATGAACGCCATGGTGTCGGCGATGCGATGCGGTTTCAGCTCGGCGGCGACCGCCTTCTCATAGCTCGCCTGATCGGGGCCGTGGCCGTTCATCTGGTTGTGGAGCGACGCGCCGCCGGGCGCGAAGCCGCCCTCCTTCGCGTCATAGGCGCCGGTCACCAGCCCCATGAACTCGCTCATGACGTTGCGGTGGAACCACGGCGGGCGGAACGTGTCGTCGGCCACCATCCAGCGCGGCGGGAAGATCACGAAGTCGCAATTGGCGGTGCCGGGCGTGTCGCTCGGCGCGGTCAGCACGGTGAAGATCGACGGATCGGGATGGTCGAACGACACGGTGTTGATCGTGTTGAACCGGGTCAGGTCGTAGCGGCAGGGGGCAAGATTGCCGTGCCACGCCACCACGTCGAACGGCGAATGGTCGAGCGTGGTGGTCCACAGCCCGCCCTGGAATTTCTGGACGACCTCGCACGGCGTGTCGCGGTCCTCGAACCAGGCGCAAGGCGTTTCGAAGTCGCGCGGGTTGGCGAGGCCGTTGGCGCCGATCGGCCCGAGGTCGGGCAGGCGGAACAGGCTGCCGTAATTCTCGCAGACATAGCCGCGCGCGCTTCCTTCGGGCAGCCTCACGCGGAACCGCACGCCGCGCGGGATCAGCGCGATCTGGAGCGGGGCGACATCGATCCGGCCGAGTTCGGTATCGATCGCCAGCGCGCCTTGTTGCGGCACGATCAGCAGTTCGCCATCGGCCGAGAAGAAGGCGCGCTCCATGTCCGCCGTCGCGGCATAGAGGTGGATGCCCACCCCGCTCTGGCCCGCGACGTCGCCGGTCGCGCCATAGGTGACCAGGCCGTCGACCCAGTCGGTCGGCTCGGTCGGGATGGGCAGCGGGTCCCAGCGCATCCGGTTGGGGCTGGGCGGGGTGTCGATCGGCGCGGATTCGAGATGCGGCGCGCCGTGATACGGCACGAACGCGCCGTGGTTGGCGGTGGGGCGCAGGCGGTAGAGCCACGACCGGCGGTTCTCGCTGCGCGGCGCAGTGAAGGCGGTGCCCGACAGTTGTTCGGCATAGAGGCCGAACGGCACGCGCTGCGGGCTGTTGCGGCCGATCGGCAGCGCGTGCGCCACGGCTTCGGTGGCGACGTGGTTGGCGAAACCGGGGTGGTAGGTCATATCCCTCTCCATCGTTCTCCCGTCATTCCGGCGAAGGCCGCAATCCCTGGACCGGCGACGGTGCGTTTCCATCGATACCATGGATCCCGGCCTGCGCCGGGAGGACGGTTCGGTCCTGCGTTGCCCGCCGGGCCGTCAGTCGCGGCGGAGCCGCGCCTTGTGGCCCGGCTCCGTCGCACTGGCCGGACGGGGCCGGGCGCCTGCGCGCCCGCATCCGGTCGACGCCTATGCGTCGACCGTGATGACGCCCCGTCGAATCTGATCCAGCTCGATGCTTTCGTACAGCGCCTGGAAATTGCCGTTGCCAAAGCCCTCGTTGCCCTTGCGCTGGATGATCTCGAAGAAGATCGGCCCGAACATCGGTTCGGTGAAGATCTGCAACAACAGCCCTTCCTCGCCGACATTGCCGTCGATCAGGATGCGGTTGCGGCGCAGGCGTTCGAGGTCCTCGCCATGGCCGGGCACGCGCTTGTCGACCAGTTCGTAATAGGTCTCGATCGTGTCCTGCAACCGGACGCCACGGTCGCGCAGCTTTTCGACCGTCCCGAAGATGTCCTCGGTGGTGAAGGCTAGGTGCTGGATGCCCTCGCCATTATAGTCGCGGATGAATTCCTCGATCTGGCTCTTGTCGTCCTGGCTTTCGTTCAGCGGGATGCGGATCGCCTTGTCCGGCGCGATCATCGCCTGGCTGAACAGGCCGGTCGCCTTGCCCTTGATGTCGAAATACTTCTGTTCCTCGAACCCGAAGATCTGGTTGTAGAAGGTCGACCAGGTGCGCATCTGCCCGCGCTTCACATTGTGGGTCAGGTGGTCGAGCAGGTCGAGCCCGACATTGTTCGCGGCCTCCGCTTCGGCCGCACCCGGCACCTGCTCCCAGTCGTCGTACAGCGATCCCGCCGCACCGTGCCGGTCGACCAGATACAGCAGCGACCCGCCGATCCCCTCCAGCGCATAGCCCTCTCCCAGCGCACCGCGCGCGGCGTCCGCGGGCTTTGCACCGCGCGCCACCGCCGCATCGAACGCCGCCTTCGCATCGGCGACGCGGAACGCCATGCCAGATGCCGACGGGCCGTGCTGCGCAGCAAAGTCCGCAGCATGACCATCCGGAATGCGGTTCAGCAGCAGGTTGATGCGACCCTGCTTGTAGCGGATCACGTCACGCGTGCGGTGCTTCGAAGCGGCGACGAAGCCGAACTGTTCGAGCTGCCCGGCCATCCGGTCGAGATCGGGGGCGGTGAATTCGCAGAATTCGAACCCGTCGAGCCCCATCGGGTTCACGTCCATATGCTCCATGACGGCATCCTCTCAAAATCGTATCAATTGATACGAAGTTGATCCGATGTCGCGTGCGAGTCAAGCGCCTCCCATGGCGGCGGTGACCAGCGTGCGGCGAGGTGATCGACGAATGCGGTCACCGCCGGGCGCGGCGCGTCGCCATGGATCGCGTGGATCGCCAGGTCGTGCGACGCCGCCCAATCGGGCAGCACCCGCACCAGCCGGCCGTCCGCCAGCGCGTCGCCGACGTCCCACAGCGACCGCAGCGCGATGCCGACCCCGGCCAGCGTCAGTTCGCGGACGATCTCGCTCGAATTGGTGCGGACATGGCTGGTGCCGGTCACCAGCGCGCGGCGCGTCGGACGCAGCAGCATCCATGGCAATTGCCCGTCGGCGGCGAGCAGCCGGTGCCCGGCCAGCGCCGCCGGGGTCGCAGGCGCCCCATGTTCGGCCAGATAGGCAGGACTGGCGCACACGACGCGGCGGTTGCCCGCCAGCCGCCGCGCGACATGGCCCGCCGGCGGATGCGCGGTGATGCGGATCGCGCAGTCGATCCGGTCGGCGGCAAGGTCGACGACATGGTCGGACAGCGACAGTTCGAGCTCGACCGCCGGATGGTCGCGCAGGAAGTCGCCGAGCAGCGGCGCGATGTGCAGCCGCGCGAACGAGGCAGGGGCGGCGACCCGCAACGGCCCGGCGGGTGCCGCCACCGCCCCGGTCACCCGTGCCTCCGCCGCCGCCAGCGCCGACAGGATCGCCGTCAGATCGGCATGGAGCCGCGCACCCACCGGAGTCGGATGCAGCCGCCGCGTCGTCCGTTCGATCAAGCGCGTACCCAGCCGGTTCTCGAGCCGGGCGAGGCGTTTCGACACCATCGCAGGAGAGATGGCGAGCACGCGGGCGGCGGCAGCGATGCTGCCGGTGTCGAGGATGGCGACGAACAACGCGTGGTCGGGATCGGCGGACATTCGTTCCTCTGTGACATGGCTGACGTTCGACTATGCCTGCTAGTGGCAGGAAAGGCGAGGCGCTATGTCTGCGTCAATCACCGTAGTCCCGGCGTTCGCCGGAATGATGCAGCTTTGAACGGAGGCCCCATGTCGCCCACCACCATCGAGCGCGCCGGATTGCAGGTCGCCGCCGAACTGGCCGACTTTGTCGAGGATCGTGCGCTGCCCGGTACCGGCATCGCCGCCGACGCGTTCTGGGAAGGGGTGGCCGCGATCTTCGCCCGGTTCGCACCGGAAAACCGCGCGCTGCTGGACAAGCGCGACGCGTTGCAGGCGCAGCTCGATGCGTGGTTCGTCGCGCGACACGGCCAGCCGATCGACCCGGCCGACCAAGAGGCGTTCCTGCGCTCGATCGGCTATCTGGTCGAGGAACCGGCGCCGTTCACCGTCGATCCGGCCAATGTCGATCCGGAGATCGCGACGCTGGCCGGGCCGCAGCTGGTGGTGCCGATCCTCAACGCCCGCTTCCTGCTCAACGCCGCCAATGCGCGCTGGGGCAGCCTGTACGACGCGCTCTATGGCACCGATGCGATCCCCGGCGTGGCGGCGTCCGGCGGCTATGACGCGGTCCGCGGCGCACAGGTGATCGATCGCGCAAAGGCCTTGCTCGACGACGCGGTGCCGCTGGCGACCGGCAGCTGGCGCGACTGGCGCGGCGATGCGCCACGGCTGGCCGACCCGGCGCAACTGGTCGGGCGGGCGGGCGATAATCTGCTGCTGCGCCATCACGGGCTGCACATCGAACTGGTGATCGATCGCGATCATGCCATCGGACGCGGCGATCCGGCGGGGCTGGCCGATATCCTGCTCGAATCGGCGCTCACTACCATCTGCGACCTCGAGGATTCGGTCGCGGCGGTCGATGCGGCGGACAAGGTCGCGGCCTATGCCAACTGGCTGGGGCTGATGCAGGGAACGCTGACCGCCAGCTTCGCCAAGGGCGGCCGGCGCGTCACCCGGTCGCTGGCAGCGGACCGGCGCTACACCACGGCCGACGGCGGCGAACTGGTGCTGCCCGGCCGGTCACTGTTGTTCGTGCGCAATGTCGGGCATCTGATGACCACGCCCGCGCTGCTGCTGCCGGACGGCGGGCAGGCACCCGAAGGCATTCTCGACGCGATCGTCACCAGCCTGATCGCCTGCGCCGATGTGAACGGACCGCGCGCCAACAGCCGGGCCGGATCGATCTACATCGTCAAGCCCAAGCAGCACGGGCCGCAAGAGGTGGCCTTCACCGACCGGCTGTTCGACGCGGTCGAGGATTTGCTGCGCCTGCCGCGGCACACGATCAAGATCGGCGTGATGGACGAGGAGCGGCGCACCTCCGCCAATCTCGCCGCGTGCATCCACGCGGTGCGCCACCGGATCGTGTTCATCAACACCGGCTTCCTCGACCGCACCGGCGACGAACTGCACAGCGCGATGCACGCGGGTGCGATGATCCCGAAGGGCGAGATGAAAAGTGCCGGCTGGATCGCGGCGTACGAGGACCGCAACGTGCAGATCGGCCTCGCCTGTGGCCTCGGCGGGCGGGCGCAGATCGGCAAGGGCATGTGGGCCGCGCCCGACCGGATGGGTGACATGCTCGACCAGAAGATCGCGCATCCGCTGAGCGGGGCGAGCACCGCATGGGTCCCGTCGCCGACCGCCGCGACGCTGCACGCGCTGCACTATCACGCGGTCGATGTTGCGCAGCGACAGGAGGCACGGGCGGCCGAGCCGGTCGCGTCGCTGTCGAAGCTGCTGACGTTGCCGTTGGCCACCGGGCGGAACTGGGAGGCAGCCGAAGTCTCGCGCGAGCTGGACAACAATGTCCAGGGCATCCTCGGCTATGTCGTGCGCTGGATCGACCAGGGGATCGGCTGTTCGAAGGTGCCCGATATCCACGACGTCGGGTTGATGGAGGACCGCGCGACGCTGCGCATCTCGTCGCAGCATGTCGCCAACTGGCTGCTGCACGGGGTTTGTACGGAGGCCGACGTCGATGCCGCGTTCGCGCGGATGGCGGTGAAGGTCGATGCGCAGAATGCCGGCGACCCGGCCTACCGGCCGCTGGCGGGCGGCATCGCGCTGCGTGCGGCGCGGGCGCTGGTGTTCGAGGGGCTGGAGCAACCCAACGGCTATACCGAGCCGCTGCTGCACGCCTATCGCGCGGTGGCGAAGGCGGCGGCCTAACCTCCCTGCGTCACTCCTGCGCAGCCGGGTTTCCCGCGGCGAGGCACAGGCTGTGCTACCGGGAGATTTCAGCCTGCGCCGGGATGACGCTCTCGGACAGCGCGCTTGCCGCCGGCTCCAGCACATTGATCGCCGCATGGACCCGCGCCTCGATCTCCTCGCGCGGCAGGCCCGGCGGGATGGGGTCGAGGAAGCAGATGGTGATGACGCCCGGCCGGCTCGCCCCCTTGCGCGGCATGCAGTGGCCGCTGTCGAGCGCGACGGGCACGACCGGCATGTTCAGCGCCTTGTACAGCCCGGCAAAGCCCGAGCGCAGCGGCGGGGCGTCGCCGACCGCCACCCGCGTGCCTTCGGGAAAGATCAGCACCGAGCGGTTCTGGGCACGGGCGACGGCGGCTTCCTTGAGCATCACGCGCAGCGCCCTGGACGACGCGTCGCGATCGACCCCGATCGCGCCGTACGCCCGCGCGGTCCGGCCCCAGAACGGCATGTCGATCAGCTCGCGCTTCATCACGATCAGCGGTCCGTCGATCAGCTCGGCCATCTCCAGCGTCTCGAACATCGCCTGGTGCTTGACCGCGAACAGGTAGGTGCCCGGCGGCCGGGTCCCCTCGATCCGCACCCGCACGCCCAGTATCCAGCGCGCGAGGAAGCGGTGGACGCGGATCCAGACATGGGCATGGACGTGCATCGCCCGTTGCCCGAACCGCGCGGAAACCGGCGCGCTTAGCACGATCGGCACCGACGCGCCATAAAACAGGACGCGGAACAGCCAGGTACGGACCCACGCGATCACAGATCGATCCCCAATCGCATCACCACCCCACGCACCACATATTTGTTGTATTCGCCGAACAGCAGCGCGAAGCCGGGGCTGCCCGCCACCGGATCGCGCACGATCTCGACCGAATTGCCCAGCGCATGGCGCAACTCCATCGCCGCGCGCGCCATGTGCCAGTTCGACGTGACCAGCCGGACCGAGCGATAGCGGTTGCGCCGCACCCAGTCGGCGGTCTCGTCGGCGTTCGACCGGGTATCGACCGCTTCGTGACCGAGGTCCACGCAGCAGCGGAACAGCCGGCGCGGCGCGCCATTGGCCGCCGCCAGTTCGCCGGGGCGCACATCGGGGTCGACGCCGGTCACCAGCATCCGCTTCGCCTCGCCGCGTTCGACGACCGCCAGCCCGCGCTCGATCCGGCCGGGGCCCCCGGTCGGGACGACCACGCCGTCGGTCCGCCGCGGTTCGGCCAGCGGCTTGGGCAGCGTGACCGCGAACAGGGCGAAGCCGAGCGCATAGACCAGCAGCAGCACCGCAAGGACCCGCCGCATCACAGCACCCGCGCCAGGCGCCGCAGCACCGCGACCCGCGCCGCCAGCATCGCCAGCAACGTGAAGGCGAACGGCAATATCGCGACCACCGCCCAGTCGAGCGGCGCGAGGGTGACGCCGTCGACCAGTTGCGAATCGAGCGTCGCCATCCGTTCGCCCAGCGCCGCGACGACGAGCCCGCCGGCCAGCACGCCGATCGCGCCGCCGGTCAGCGTGTCCTGCCCGATGCGGCGCTGGAACAGCCGCGCGATCTGAAGGTCGGTCGAACCCAGCATGTGCAGGATGTCGATCGTCCCGCGATGCGTATCAAGCCCTGCGCGCGCAACCAGCAGCACGACCGCCGCCGTCGCGCTGGCCATTACCAGCACGAGCCCGAGCGCGGTCCACCCGATCGCCCCGACGAACGCGCGCACCGGGGCCAGCCAGGTGGCGTGGCGATCGACGCGGATGCCGGGGCCGACGCTCTTCGCCAGCGCCTCGACCCGCGCCACCGCGGCATCGTCGCCCGACCGCAGATCGACGTCGATCATCGCCGGCATCGGCAGGTCGGCGTCGAGCCCGGCCTCGCCCAGCCACGGTCGCAGCAATTCGGCCAGTCGCGCGCGATCGACTTCCGCCGCCCGCACGACATCGGCCGACGCTTTCAGCCGGGCCAGCAACCGCACCGTTTCCGCATCGCGGGTCGTCGCATCACCCTCGATCACCTGCACCGTCAGCCGCGCCGCCAGCTGCCGGTCGAGCGTCGCGCCGGCGTTGCGGGTCGACAGGCCGAGCGTGGCGCTGAGCGTCGTCAGGAAGATCATGATCGCCATGATCCACACCATCGCCCGGCGTCCCTGCCGGTCGTCGAGCAGCGGCTGTACGCTCGCACGCCGCATCACGGCATCGCCGGGGGGTGGCGCAGCATGCCGGTCGGGTCGGCCAGCCGCCCGCGCTCCAGCCGCATCAGTCGCGCATCGGGCACGCGGTGGAGCAGGTGATGGTCGTGCGTCGCCATCACGACGGTGGTGCCGAGCCGATTGAGCGAGGCGAACAGCTTCAACAGCCGTTCGGCCATTTCGGGATCGACGTTGCCGGTCGGTTCGTCGGCGACGAGGATTTCGGGCCGGTTGATGACCGCGCGCGCGATCGCCACCCGCTGCTGCTCGCCGCCCGACAGCGTCGGCGGGCGGGCATCGGCACGGTCGGTGAGGCCGACCCACGCCAGCATCTCGCCCACCGGCTCGGCGATCTCGTCCTCGGGCATGCCGGCGACGCGCAGGGGAAGCGCGATATTGTCGCGCGCCGACAGATGCGGGACCAGCCGGAAATCCTGGAACACCACGCCGATCCGCCGGCGAAACCCGGGGAGCCGTCCGCGCGGCGAGGTCACCATGTCCTCGCCGAACAACCGGATCACCCCGCGGCTGGGGCGCTGCGACAGGTAGAGCAGGCGCAGCAGCGACGTCTTGCCCGCACCCGATGGCCCCAGCAGGAAATGAAAGGTGCCGGCGTGCAGCGAAAAGCTGACGTCGCTCAGCGTTTCGGTGCCCTGGCCATAGCGCAGGCCGACATTTTCGAACTGAACGATGCTGGCCACGAACGCCCTTGCTTCCACCGGTCCGCCGCCCATCGCACATGGCCGCGTTTGTCTCAAGCGGCACGCAATCGCGCCTTGCCATCGATGCCCGGTCCGCCGTAGATTCAACGCCATTATTCGTCGCGCCCCGTTGGCCCCGCACTGGCGGCCCGGCGCGACCCATCCGGGGGGCAGGGGACGCGATGATCCTCGAATGTACGCAATGCCATATGCGCTATCTGGTCGCCGATTCGGCGATCGGTCCGGCGGGGCGCACGGTGCGTTGCGCGGGGTGCCGGCACAGCTGGTTCCAGCCGCCGGCGATGCTCGATCTGGGCACCACCGCCGCGGTGACGCCGCCGCCCGAGCCGGCACGGGTCGCGCAGCCGGCGATGGCCGAGGCGGACGGGGTGCGTCCCCGCGCGGCAGCGGTGGAGGCACCGGTCGACGCTCCCTATGTCGAGACCCCGCGCGCCGCGCCGCTGCGCGCCCGCACCGCAGAACCGCGTCGCTATGTCGATCCGGAGGCCGAACGCGCCGAACGTGGCGAACCCATCAACGCCTTCGCGCATCAGGCGCCGTTCGTGCCGCGCCGCAATCCGGCGCGCCGCCGCACCGCGATGGCGGTCGCCGCGGGCGTCGCGATGCTCGCGGCGTGCGGCGCGATCCTCTACACCGGTACGCCGGGTATCGCCGAACAGCTGGGCCTGCCTGTTGCATCGAGTGCCGACAGCGCGCTGAAATTCGCGATCAACACCCCCGAACGCCGGCTGCTGTCGAGCGGCAACGAACTGTTCGCGGTGTCGGGGCGGATCATCAACGAAACCGGCGCGCGCCAGCGCATTCCCGACATCCGCGCAGTATTGAAGGACAGCCAGGACCGCGAGGTCTATAGCTGGACCATCAAGCCGCAGACCCGCGCGATCGGCCCGAGCGGGAGCCTGACCTTTAACAGCGCGGCGCTGGACGTGCCGGCGAATGCCAAGGAACTCGAACTGAGCTTCGCGTCGGGGCTGTAGGGTTTCCCCGGCCGTCCGGCGTATCCCCGCGCAGGCGGGGATCCAGAGCCGCAAGCGTCGTCTTCCGTGACCCTGGACCCCGGCCTTCGCCGGGGTACGGGGTGTAGCGGAAACAGCCGCCTACGCCGCCAGCGGAAACCGCAGCAACCGGTCCTCCAGCGCGATCAGCGCCTCCGCCCCGCCGCCGACGGCGCGCACGATCTCCGGGTGATGCGCGTCCAGCCCGCCGGTCAGCGATCCGAACGCGGGCAGAATCAGCTTCGTCGCGGTCGCCACGAAGCAGCGGCGGGATACGCCGCGCCCGCGCAGCTTCAGTCGCAGCTTGGGATGAAAATGACCCGACAGTTCGGGGCGGGGCTCGGCCGGATCGGCTTCGTGACGCAGCACCAGCCCGTCGATCACCGCTTCGTCGACCACGCGTCCGCCGCAATGATCGGCGACGACCCGATCGTGATTGCCGGTGATCCATGTCCAGTCGGCCCCGCCGGTCAGCGCCCGCAACCGTGCCTGCGCCTCCTCCGACAGCCGGTCGCACCCGCCGACGTCGTGGAAGCTGTCGCCGAGGCACCAGATTTCCGCCGGCCGCGTCCGCGCCACGACGCCCTCGATCCCCGCCAGCGTTTCCAGCGTGTCGTAGGGCGGCAGCATCTGCCCGAACTGCGCGTACCAGCTGGCCTTCTCGAAATGCAGGTCGGCGAGCAGCAGCGCACGCCGCGCCGGCCAGTACAGGGCACCGGCGGACAGGGCGTCGAAGGCGTGGCCGGCGAACGAAAGGCGAACCATCGCCCGCCTATAGCGCAGCATCGGCGGCGCTCAAGCCACGGGGGCGAAACGATTGGGTCGCGAACGTCATTCGCATCGAGATGCCGTACCCCCGACGTTGCGGGGTACGGGCGTGATGCCCGCGAAACCCGTACCGGGCCTCGACCCCTACAGCCAAACATCCACCACGTGGATCGCCAGCCCGACCGACCCGCCGACCAGCGTGCCGTTGATCCGGATGAACTGAAGGTCGCGGCCGACGGCATTTTCCAGCCGCCCGGTGATCGTCCGCGCATCCCAGCCGCGCACCGTGTCCGACACCAGCCGGACGATGCCGTCGCCATAGTCCGCGACCGCGCCGACGACGGCGCGGCGGACGAAGCGGTTGACCTTGGCCTTGAGCACCGGATCGGACTGGAGCGTCTGCCCCAGCTGGCGCAGCGCATCGCCGATCGGTCCGGCGAGCGCCCGGTCGGGGTTGCGCGCGGCGTTCAGCATCCCGCCGCGGATTTTCTCCCACACGCCCATCCACCAGCCGGCGAGCGCGGGATTGTCGATCAGGTCGTTCTTCAGCCGTTCGACCTTCGCCTGCATGTCGGGGGAATGTTGCAGGTCGTGCGCGAGCAGCGCCAGCCCCTCGTTCGCCTTGGCGCGCAGCGGGTGGGCGGGGTCTTCGGCGACCTCGGCCAGCATCTTGTGCAGCCCCTTTACCACCGATGTCGCCAGCGTTTCGTCCAGCCCGGTCCAGCGCAGCACCGCGCCGGCACGCTTCTGTACCATCGCGCGGACGAGGTCGTCATTGGCGTCGAGCGTCTTGGACGTCCAGCGGATGATCGCATCGACCAGCGGCAGGTGCCGGTCGTCGGCGATCGCCGCCTCCAGCGTCCGGCCCAGCGCCGGCGACACCTGCATCGCGCGCAGCCGGTTGGCGAGTGCGCCGCGCACCATCGTCCCGAACTGGTCGGGATCGAGCCCTTCGAGGACGTTGACCGCCAGCCGTGACGCGCCGTGGCGCAGCTGCCCGCTGCGCGCCGCCGGGTCGGCCAGCCACTTGCCGGCCGCTCCCGCCGCATCGACACGGTGCATCCGCCGCGCCACGACACGCGCCGTCAGGAAATTGTCGCGCAGGAACAGCGCGAGCGTATCGCCGATGCGATCCTTGTTGCGCGGGATGATCGCCGTATGCGGGATCGGCAGGCCAAGGGGATGGCGGAACAGCGCGGTGACCGCGAACCAGTCGGCAAGGCCGCCGACCATCGCCGCCTCGGCAAAGGCCTGTACGAAACCCCATGCGGGATGCACCCCCTCCATGCGACGCGACAGCAGGAACAGCGCCGCCATCGCCACGAGCATGAACGTGGCGAGGCGTCGCATCCGGGTGAGCCCGACAGGAACCGCATCGCCGCTCCGGGCGCTGCTTGGGGATAATGCCATCCGCGAAACAATCGCCGGGCGTCGGGAAAGTTCAATGGGGTCGGGGCGGGGATACGCGTGTTGGAGAGAAATCGGGGACCGCGGGCGTCACCTTGCGCCGGACGTCACCTTCCAGCCCCAAACGTCACCCCAGCGAAGGCTGGGGTTTCCTGCGGCTCCTGCCCCGCCATCACGGGGAGACCCCAGCCTTCGCTGGGGTGACGCTTTGGGGAAGCGAAAAGAACGCCGGCCCACCATTCGGTTCGAGCCGTCGAGAACCGGTCACTCCCAGGCAACGCGTTCTCGACGGACGCTTCTCGACTACGCTCGAAGCTGCTCGAACCGAACGGAAAGGGACGATCAGCCCACGCTCACTCCGCCGCCGGCAGCGACTTCGGCCCGTCGCCCGGTGGCGGCAACGGCGCGCCGGGCTTGTGGTCGATCGCCAGGCCGTCGGCGTCGCCCGGGCGATAGGTGAGCAGCCGCCGCGACAGGCGCGGGCCGACCCAGCGTTCCAGCCCGACCGCAAGACTGAACGCCCCCGGCACGATCAGCAGCGTGAGCAGCGTCGACAGCGTCAGCCCGCCGATCACGGTGATGCCCATCGGCCCGCGGGACGATGCGTCGCCCGACAGCGCCAGCGCGGTCGGCACCATGCCCGCGACCATCGCGACCGTGGTCATCACGATCGGCTGGGCGCGCTTGTGCCCGGCGTCGAGGATCGCGACCTCCTTGTCGACGCCCTTCTCCATTTCCTCCAGCGCGAAGTCGATCAGCAGGATCGAGTTCTTGGCGACGATGCCGAGCAGCATCAGCAGCCCGATATAGACCGGCATCGAGATCGGGTTGCCCGTCACCCACAATGCCAGCAGACCGCCCAGCGGGGCGAGCAGCAGCGACCCCATGTTCACGAACGGCGGCATCACCCGCTTGTAGAGCAGCACCAGCACCCCGAACACGAGCAGGATGCCCGAGATCACCGCGACGATGAAGTTCTGGATCATCTCGCCCTGCCACTTGGCCTGACCCACGGTCAGTTCGGTGACGCCCAGCGGCAGGTTCTTCATGATGGGCAGGTCGTGGATCGCCTTTTGCGCGACGCCGGTCACGACGCCGGGGGCGAGATCGGCACCGACGA
The DNA here is from genome assembly GCF_030062225.1 of Sphingomonas sp. 2R-10. Taxonomy (NCBI): domain Bacteria; kingdom Pseudomonadati; phylum Pseudomonadota; class Alphaproteobacteria; order Sphingomonadales; family Sphingomonadaceae; genus Sphingomonas; species Sphingomonas sp. 2R-10. Next base: position 4,749 of record NZ_JASCXF010000034.1, on the reverse strand, counting down.
CCAGCCGGCGCTGCTGGTTGATGCGGTCGATCTTGGTCGGACCCGCGCCGAAACCGATCTCGGCGACCACCGACAGCGGCACCGACCCGCCGGTCGCGGTCGGCACCGGCAGGTTCTGGATCGTCGACAGCCGCGACCGGGCATCGCGCGACAGCGAGACGCGGATCGGGATCTGCCGGTCGGACAGCGAGAAGCGGGCGCTGTTCTGGTCGATGTCGCCCAGCGTCGCGATGCGGATCGCCCCCGACAGCGCGGCGGTGGTCACGCCGAGGCTGGCGGCAAGGTCGCTGCGCGGACGGATGATGATCTCGGGCCGCTTGAGGTCGCCCGACACGCGCGGGGCGACCAGCATCGGCAGCTTCTCCATCGCCTTGACCAGCTGGTTCGCGGTCTCGTTCAGCTTGACCGGATCGTCGCCGCCCAGCGTGATCGACAGGTCGCGGCTGGACCCGCCCCAGCCGAACTGCGACCGGAACGACACGCGTGCATCGGGGATCGCCGCCAGCTGGGGCGCGAGGCCGCGTTCGAATTCAGTGCTGCTCGACGACCGCATCGCATCGTACGACGCATCGTCCAGCAGGCCGAAGGTGTGGCGCACGCGCTGGCCGAAGCTCGGCTTTTCCTTCAGTTCGGCGGTGACGCGGCCATTGCCGGCATAGCTCGACGAATAGACCGACTTCACCAGCGGCTGCGCGGCGAGCAGGTTCTCGACCCGCTTCACGACGGCGGCGGTCTGTTCCAGCGTGGTGCCCGGGACCATCTCGACGCTGGCGGTCACGCGGTCGCGGTCCTGCGGCGGCTGGAACGTCTGCGGCAGGATCATGAACGTGACGACGGTCAGCGCCAATGCCGCGACCGCACCGACGATCGTCGACCAGCGGTGGCGCAGCGTCCAGCGCAGCACGCCCATATACCGGTCCATCAGCCAGCCCTCGCCATGGCTGGCCGACCCGTGCGCCTTCAGGAAATAGGCGGCGATCATCGGCGTGATGAGGCGCGCGACGGCAAGGCTCATCAGCACCGACGCGACGACGGTCAGGCCGAAATTCTTGAAGAACTGGCCCGAAATGCCCGGCATCAGACCGACCGGCAGGAAGACGGCGACGATCGCCATCGTCGTCGCCAGCACCGCGATGCCGATCTCGTCCGCCGCGTCGATCGATGCCTGATAGGCGGATTTGCCCATCCGCATGTGGCGCACGATGTTCTCGATCTCCACGATCGCATCGTCGACCAGCACCCCCGCCACCAGGCTGAGCGCCAGCAGCGTCATCTGGTTCAGGGTGAAGTCCATCATCTCCATGAACCAGAAGGCCGGGATCGCGGACAACGGGATGGCGAGGGCGGAGATCAGCGTCGCGCGCCAGTCGCGCAGGAAGATGAAGACGACGACGATCGCCAGCAGCGCGCCCTCGACCATCGCGTTCATCGCGGAGTGATACTGGATTTCGGTGAACTTGACCGAATTGGACAGCAGCGCGAAGCGGACCTGCGGGTTGCGCTTCTGCAGGTCGGCGAGGCGCTTTTCCGCCTCGTGGAACACGGTGACGTCGGACGCACCCTTGGCGCGCTTGATGTCGAACGCCAGCACCGCGCGGCCGTTATATTCCGCGCGGCTGGTCGGTTCGGCATAGGCGTCGCGGACGTCGGCGATGTCGGACAGCCGCACCGAACGTCCGCCGCCCACCGGCACCTGCGTCTGCGACAGGGCATAGGCGGTGGCGGCGTTGCCCAGCACGCGCACCGATTGCTGCGAACCGGCGATCTCCGCCTGACCGCCCGCGGCGTTCAGATTGACCTGGCGCAGCGCCTGGTTGACCTGGCTGGCGGTCAGCCCCTGCGATTGCAGGCGCGCGGGGTCCAGCGTGACGCGGATCTCGCGGTCGACGCCGCCGACGCGCTCGACGGTCGACATGCCGTCGATCGACAGCAGTTCCTTGGCCACGGTATTGTCGACATACCAGCTGAGCTGTTCCGCGGTCATGTCGTCGGCGATCGCCGTCCACGACGCGAGGTCCTTGTCGGTGGTGTTGGCGCGATACACCTGCGGTTCGAGGATGCCGTCGGGCAGTTCGCCGCGGATCTGGTTCACCGCCTCGCGCACGTCGTTGACCGCACGGTCAATCGGGGTGCCGATGTCGAGCTGGATGACCGTGGTCGAGGCGCCTTCGGTGACGCTGGATTCGATCTGGTCGATGCCCTGGAGCGAGCGTACCGCCGCCTCGACCCGCTGGGTCACCTGCGTCTCGAGTTCGGTGGGGGCGGCGCCCGGCTGGCTGATGACGACGATCGCGACCGGGAATTCGATATCCGGGTCCTGGTTCACGTCCATCCGCATGAAGCTGACGATCCCCGCGAGCGTCAGCGCGAGGAACAGCACCAGCGGCGGTACCGGGTTGCGGATCGACCAGGCCGACATGTTGCGGAAACCCATCGCGCTATTCCTTGCGTGTCGGCGCGGCGGCGGTGCGTACCGGCACCACCTGCTGCCCCGGATTGAGGAACGCGCCGGCACTGGCCACCACGCGTTCGTCGCCCATCAGTCCCGACGCGATCAGCGCGCCTTCGTCCGATACCTCCGCCACGCGCACGTCGCGACGCACCGCCTTGTCCTGCGCATCGATGACATAGACGTAGCTGCCCTTGTCGTCGCTCAGCACCGCCGATTCGGGCAGCAGCGGCGCGGTCGACGCGCCCGCGCCGATCCGCGCGCTGGCAAAGCCGCCGGGACGCAGCGCCGGATCGTAGCGCAGCGCGATGCGGGCGATGCCCTGCCGCGTCTGCGGATCGATCACCGGCGACACCTGCCACACCTCGCCCTTGAACACCCGGGTATCGCCGACCGGCACGACCTGCGCCGGCACGCCCGCGCGGACCGAGGCGAGATCGGCTTCGGACAGCTGTGCGCGCATCTCCATCTGTCCGCCCATCGCGATGCGGAACAGCACGCCGCTGCCGCTGCCGACCACCTGGCCGGGTTCGACCGCGCGGGTCAGCACCAGCCCGGCGGCGGGGGAGCGGATGTCGAGCCGCTGGTTGCGGGCCTGCGTCTCGGCCAGCTGCGCCTGCGCCACGCGGACGCGCGCATTGGCGGCGTCGCGGGTCGCGGTCTTGCGATCGATATCGGCCTTCGACACGAAACCGCGCTCGACCAGCTGGTTCGACCGGTCGAGTTCGGTCTGTGCGATCTGCGCATCGGCGCGCGCGACACGGACCTGCGCCGCCAGCGATGCGGCGGTCTGCGCCTGGACCGACCGGTCGACGGTGGCCAGCACCTGTCCGGCCCCGACCCAGCTGCCCGGCTCGACCAGCACGCGGGTGACGAGGCCGCCTTCGCCGACGACGCCGACCGGCATCTCGCGCCGCGCGGCCAATGATCCGGTGCCGGTAACGGTGCGGGTCACCGTCTCGCGGCCCGGTACCACCACGGTCACCTTGGGCAGCGAGCCGGCCGAAGCGGCGGCGGGGGCCGCGCCCTTGGCCGCCGGGGCGTCGCCCTTGCGACCGAACGCCCACATCGCAACGATCACGACCAGCAGGACGATCACGATCCCGACGATCACCGCCCGGCGGCGCGATCGTGGCGCGCCCTCCGGTCCGGTCAGCTGCGCACGGTCGCCTGCAATCGTCGTCGATTCGTAATTCATCCACCCCATCCCGTTGGAGGCCCCCAGCCCGTCGATGCTGTATTACCTCAATACAGCACCCACCTCAACCATACACATCGCGTTTTTCGATAATAACGACAAGTCCGGCATCGATTGCGTTCAGCCTGCGTTTCGCCGCAAAGCCGTAACGACCCTCGACGTTGCGATTGTATTCGAAAGGGAAAAGCCGATGCTCCGTTCCGCCCTGATCCTGGTTGCCGCCGGGGCCGCGCTGCCCGCCGCCGCGCAACAGGTCGTCCCCGCTGCCACCCCGATCCTGGCCGATGCGACGCTGCTCGACGTCGTGGCCGAGGGGAAGGCGACGCGCGTGCCCGACATCGCGACGATCCGTGCCGGCGTGGTCAGCCAGTCGCCGACCGCCGCTGCCGCACTCGCCGACAATGCGCAGCGCATGACGCGCGTCGTGGCGGCGCTGCGCAAGGCGGGTGTCGCCGACCGCGACATCCAGACCGCACAGATCCAGTTGCAACCCCAATATCGCTACGCCGAAAACCAGCCGCCGGCGATCACCGGCTATCAGGCGAGCAACAGCGTCTCGGTCCGCTTCCGCGAGGTGGGGCGCAGCGGCGCGATCCTCGATGCGCTGGTGGCGCAGGGGGCGAACCAGATCGACGGACCGAACCTGTCGGTCGATGCCGCCGACGCCGCGCTGGACGAGGCACGCACCGACGCGATCCGTCGTGCGCGCGCCCGGGCCGAACTCTATGCCAAAGCCGCGGGGATGCGGGTCGACCGGATCGTGTCGATCGTCGAAAATGGCGGCCAACAGCCGCCGATCGCGATGCCGATGATGGCGTCGGCACGCGTGGCGAAGATGGCCGATTCGACCCCGCTGGCCGCAGGCGAGCAGGACCTGACCGCGACGGTATCGGTCCGCTTCCTGCTGCGATAAAGGGGCGCTAACCCCGGGTGACGTCGTCATTCCCGCGCAGGCGGGAATCCATAGCCGCCGAGGCTAGAGGCTGTTATGAACCATCAGCGAGTGCAGCGGCCTGTTTCATCATGAGGCAGGCGAAGGCGACGATGTGAAGTCCTGCGAGTGTTTCGGCGTAACGTTCGTAGTCTTTGACGAGGCGTCGGA